>JAHEXM010000043.1:490-9568 GCA_023252115.1 Micrococcales bacterium
CCCATGCACCAATGGGCGTCAGGGCCCGAATGGATTCAACAACGTCATCGATGTGTGTTGTGCGGGTCGCGAAGTGCCCTCCGGCGCGAGTTGCTATCCACCCGCCCAGAGTCGAGAACTGAAACGCCTGGAGATAGAAACGCAGCGTCATGCCAAATTCAGACAATTGCTTTTCAAGATCGGGCCCCAAAGTGCCCGCTTGAATGCGAGCGGCGCGCGAAATCGGATCAAATTCAAGAACACGGTTCAGCTTCCCGAGGTCAACAGTGACTACGCCGTTGTAGGCCGCGGGCAACCGTGGTTCAACCCCGCCGACAACACTCGTTCCGCCGCCGTATGGAATGAGTGCCAGTCCAGCTGCATCGCACCATTCCAGTAGCGCCACAATGTCGGATTCTGACTTTGGCATGGCAACTACATCAGTCACGTGATCGAACTGACCGCGAAAAGCTCTCAAAACGTCGCGGTATGACTTGCCGTAAGAGTGAGATGCTCGCGAATGGGCATCGGTCGCGCACAGTGTGCGTAGCTGACTTGGGATGGCAACTCTTGATTCTGGCAGCGCCGCGTCGTCGATGGAGGCCCAACGCTCTGGCCGCGAGTTCCCATAGCCGAGGTGTTCTGCTATTCCACGGGCAGTTGCAACGAAGTCATCAAAACTCTGCTGCTCGTCTTCGTAGCCCCAGCCCCAATGTTTGAGCCGCCGCCCGTCGGCACTCTTTGTCATTGCGCGACAGTACGCGACGCACAGTTACTACCGATTCCACGTTCGGCCTAGTCTTCCCTGTACGGCCGTAACCACCCGACATAGTTCGGGTGAAATTTGCGGTTGTGGTCTTGAACTTTTCGCTTTCCAACACGACTCTGAGATGTCGGCCAGGACCGTCACCGATAGTGACTGACATGCCGACCAGAGTCGAGGCACACGGATGAGCAATTCGAAGCCACGCAGATCGGGTGATGCCTGTGTATTTAGTCGGCTCACGCAGATGCGCGGCGTCAATCGGCCGTCTGGTTGGGGACCTGCCGCCGACTTAGTTGCGGTGCTCGCATCGATGGTGCTGATTGCTGGCTTGCTGATAACTGGATTGTTCGCGTCTGGGACCTCTGTGTCGCCACCGCCGCCGGATGCCCAACCGAATGTTGCCGCTGCTCAGTCGGTCGATGTTGGCGCACCGCCCAGATCCAACAGCGCTCAAAGCGCCCAGTCTTCCGATGTTCAAAACAAAACTCAGTCGTGGACTACGCCACGGCCGTCAGTTCACACCGACCCAGCCCGAATCGTGAGTCAAGCGGCTACCTCGGGACCGATCACCCTTGTGGCAACCCGAAACGTCAACGAACACCTGGACATCGTCAAACGAACGGCGCCGGACGCAGCGAGTGCTCTGTCCGTTGTTTTGGAGTTGCAGCGAGAGCCAGGTGTGCTTTCTATAGAAGTCGATCAGCAAGACGTTCGGGTCGCCGACATGACAGGGCCCGACCTCAGTCCAGTTCGACCACCTTTAAGCGCCCAAGACGGCAGGACTGTCCTTCCGGGATTGCACTCGAACAATGCTGACGTGCCGCTGCCGCCCACAAAAGGGGCGGGAAGACTCGCCGTTGGCAACGATCACGCGCCTGCGGTGACGACGACAGGTGATCCACGCCGTTCCGAGCAATGGGCATTGGACAAACTCCATGCTGACGATGTCCGGGACATCGACCAGGGTGCCGGAGTCAAAGTCGCAGTCGTCGACACGGGGGTCTCATTTCACGAGGATCTGCAAGGCACGATCTTGCCGGGGAATGATTTCTCAGGGCAAGGGGGCAACGGTCGAAACGATGGGCACGGCCACGGAACTCACGTCTCGGGAATCATTGCGGCGACAGCGGACAACAACATTGGAATTGCTGGCCTTGCGCCTGCAGTGTCAATCATTCCGGTGAAAGTTCTTACCGACAGTGGTTGGGGGTCATGGAGTTCGGTTGCATCAGGCATTACATGGGCGACAGATGATGGAGCCGACATAATCAGCATGAGTATCGGCGGCGGCTATTCAGATGCCATTTCGGTAGCTGACCAATATGCGGTCAATCATGGTGTGACAGTAGTGGCGGCCGCCGGCAACTGGCGGCAGACTGGTTCGCCGGTTTCCTACCCGGGCGCCGATGCTGGCGTTATCGCCGTTGCTGCGACGGATAGCCGGGACCACTACGCGTCGTTCTCGAATGCAGGCTCATATGTGGACATCGCTGCCCCCGGCGTTTCAATCTTGTCTTCGGTCCCGACAAACCAGTACGCGTCGTGGAGCGGCACCTCCATGGCAACCCCGTATGTATCTGCAACTGCGGCTTTGATTCGATCATGGGCTACCGCAAGTCACCGTTCGGTTTCGGTTGAATCGATATTGGAATCCACCGCGACGGATCTCGGTGCGACTGGACGCGACAACGACTACGGCTATGGTCTCGTCAATCCCGCAGCAGCACTCGATGCAGTTGATGCCTTAGGTTCTCCGCCGGTCGCGCCAGTCTCTGTTCAGGCCGCCAGCACCGGTGCGCGTTCGGCGCACGTGGCATTCTCGCCCGGAAATTCGGATCGGGTCGCAACGTTTGTCGCGACCGCGTCGCCCGGCGGGGTGACCTGTAAGGCGTCTGGTTCAAAGCGCTCCTGCGAGTTGATCGGGTTGAATCCAAATGTCGACTACAGCGTTGCCGTTATCGCACACACTGCAGCTGGCAACTCGCCATCGTCCACCTCGGCTACCTTTCATACCACCACAGGTCCACCCGGTGTTCTGGGCAGCTTCGACAGCACATGGAAGACCGACAATTACGGCACATCCGGAGCTGCCCAAGTAAAGCTCCCCCTTGTTGGCAGCGGGAGCTACGACTTTGTTTCGGATTGGGGTGATGGCACAAGTAGTCACATCACCAGCTACAACCAGGCTGCCGTCACGCATACCTACTCAGCTGCCGGCACCTATACCGTGTCAATTAACGGCACCATCAATGGTTGGTCGTTTAACGACGCGGGTGACAAATTGAAGATCCTTGATATCGGCCACTGGGGTCCTTTTCAGTTCGGGAATGTTGGCAGTGCGTTCAGTGGTGCCCAGAACCTAAATGCAACAGCTACCGATGTTCCCAATTTGACCGGAACCACCAACTTGTCATCAGCCTTCAGCGGCGCGTCATCATTCAACGGCGACGTTTCCTCGTGGGATGTTTCTCACGTCACCAACATGTCCTACATGTTCATGAATGCCGAATCATTCAACAGCAGCATCGGTGGATGGAACGTTTCGCAGGTAACGAGTATGGCGCGAATGTTTGCCGGCGCCTCGACATTCAACCAAAACATCGCCGGTTGGAACGTCTCGCAAGTGACGGATATGAACCTCATGTTTTATGGGGATGCGACCTTCAATCAAGCTATTGGCAATTGGGATGTGTCGAGAGTTACCAGCATCTATGCAATGTTCGACGGCGCCGAAACGTTCAATCAGAACATTGGCGGGTGGAACATATCCAAGGTCACGGACCTGTCGGCGATGTTTGCCGGGGCAAAATCCTTCAACAAGGACATCGGTAACTGGGATACCTCACATGTGACCAGCATGTACGCGACGTTCGATGGCGCCGAAGCGTTCAATCAGAACATTGGCGGGTGGGACGTCTCGAAGGTTTCGATGATGGCCTACATGTTCCTCGACGCAGCATCCTTCAACCAGGACATAGGCGATTGGAACGTTGGCGGCGTCACCGAAATGTATGCGATGTTCGACTATGCAATTGCGTTTAATCAGGACATTGGCGATTGGAATGTCTCGAAAGTCACTGACATGGCTTACATGTTCGTCAACGCGGGTCAATTCAATCAGGACATTGGCGATTGGAATGTCGGCAGTGTGACCGAGATGTATGCGATGTTCGACTGGGCAGTGTCCTTCAACCAAGACATTGGGCGGTGGAATGTCTCACACGTCACTGACATGGCTTACATGTTCTTCAACACCCCAGTGTTTAACAAAGATATTGGTGATTGGGATGTTGGCAACGTCACCGAGATGTATGCGATGTTCTACTACGACGCCGCATTCGATCAAGACATTGGTCGGTGGAACGTTTCGAAGGTCACCGATATGGCCTTCATGTTCAACTATGCATCTGCATTCAACCAGAACATCGGAAGCTGGGACGTCTCACATGTCACTGATATGTCTGGCATGTTCTGGGGCGCGGCAGCGTTTAACCGCAACATCGGCGGGTGGCAGACGTCGCACGTCACCAGAACATATGCGATGTTCTACACAGCTGAAGCGTTCAATCAGGATATCGGTTTGTGGAACCTCTCCAATGTGACCGAAATGGCCTATATGTTCGTGGGCGCGACGGCGTTCAATCAAGACATTGGTGGTTGGAACGTCGGCAAAGTAACGGGCATGTACGCCATGTTCGACGCTGCGCCGGCGTTTGATCAGAACATTGGGCGTTGGAATGTCTCCAAGGTGACTGATATGGGCTTCATGTTCGCCGGAGTTTCGCTGTCGCCTGGGAACTATGACTCACTGCTCAATGGTTGGAACCAACTGAACTTGCGTCATGGGGTCACATTTGTTGGGGGTGGAAGCAAGTATTCACAAGCAGCTGCGGCAGCGCGCGCCAACATCATCTCTGCGAACGGTTGGACGATTAGCGACGCAGGTCCCGCCACCCCCGTGGCGCCGAGTCTGGCTTCGGTTGGGTTGACAGGCACGGCTCGTGTCGGTGAGACGTTGAGCGGTGCTGCCGTAGGTGTCGGAGGAGTTCCGACGCCAACGTTGGCTTGGCAGTGGCAGCAAGCGGATTCCGCTGACGGCACGTTTACTGACATCGCCGGGGCTAACGCTGCATCGCTTCAGGTGCCAGCAGCGGCGTTTGAAAAATATCTGCGCGTGATTGGCACCGCTACTTCGAGTCAGGGTGAAGTCAGCAAGGTGTCACAGGCGACCGGTCAGGTTGTCGGAACGACTCCGATTCTTGGATCGGTCGGCGTGACAGGGACGGCCGTTGTCGGCCAGACGTTGAGCGCTGCGGCGTCAGGTGTCGGGGGTACTCCGGCGCCTACGTTGGCTTGGCAGTGGCAGGCAGCTGATTTCGCGGATGGCACGTTCACTGACATCGAAGGCGCGACTTCTGCATCGTTGCAATTGCCACTCGACCTAGCCGGCAAGTATCTGCGGGTAAAGGCGATAGCGACGAACATCTACGGCGTTGTCAGCACGACGTCAGTGGTGGCTGGCCAGGTCGGCCCCGTGACCCCGAGTGTTGCTTCGGTGGGGGTGACTGGCACGGCTCGAGTCGGCGAGACGTTGAGCGGTGCTACTTCGGGTGTTGGGGGTGTTCCGGCGCCATCGTTGGCTTGGCACTGGCAGCAGGCCGATTCTGCGGTTGGTCCGTTCATTGACATCAATGGAGCTACATCTGCTTCGTTGCAGCTATCACCGGCGTTAGTCGGCAAGTATCTGCGCGTGAAAGTCACCGCGACGTCGAGTGCCGGCGAAGGAAACGCGACCTCGGAAACGACGGCAGCTGTCACAGCAATTCCGGTACCAGACAATCCGACGCCTACCCCGACTCCGACTCCATCTGCGACGCCTAGTCCAACCCCGACTCCATCTGCGACGCCTACCCCAACCCCGACTCCATCTGGGACGCCTAGTCCAACCCCGACGCCTACCCCAACCCCGACTCCGACTTCATCTGTGACTCCAGCCCCGACTCCGACTTCGACTTCATCTGCGACTCCAACTCCCACGCCTACTCCAACTTCCGCCGGAGAGGTCGTGCCGCCGCTTTCTGTTACGTCCGTTCCGGCCGCAGTTAGCGCGGTAAAGCTCAAGGTGCGAGCAAAAACGGTCGTAACGCTGACGTGGGCAGCGCCAGCTGGCACGACCGATGGGTCGACAACTCAGTACGAATACTGGGTGCAAGCCGTTCGGTCCCATGCCAAGCCGGAATGGCAGGTCAATTCGACTGGCTCATCACTGACAATAGAGAAGCTGAAACGAAAGACCGCATATGTCGTGCACGTTCGCGCGACCAATGTGCGCGGCAATGGAAAGGCAATCACTGTCAAGTTCATGACGCATTGACGTGCGTGGTCGCCTGAATTTTGATACGGCTGGCGTTGTTGGCAAACTGCACACATACTGAGGCGACAGCGTCGAAATGGATTGTTTTGCATTGCGACGATTTGCGCTGGTAATCATTGCCGGCATCTGAGAGGACCCGCATGCATCGCACCGACCACGCCAATAGTCCAGCACGATCGACGTCGCGCCGAACCAAGGTGAGTGCGGCGGTGGCTCTAACGGGCGTTTCGTTGGTCTCGGTTGTCGGACTCCAGATTTCCGGCCAGAGTGTCGCGGGCGCCGCGACGCAGACCCCGACCAAGTCCGGGTTCATCAAGCCCTTTTCTGGGGTTCCCCGTTTCGTAAAGTTGGCTCCAGTTCAGATATCAAACGACTGGCAACTCAACCAGCCGATTGGTCAGAAGAAAGCCGACGAGATCGCCAAGCAAATCAGGCTAAAGAAGTCAGACGTATTTACGAAGAAGCAGTACAGATTGTTTGTCACCGGCAGAGGTGTCGATGCGGTTCCTGCCGATGCACGGTTGGTCGATCAAAGCGTGCGAATTCTGACCAACACCGTTGGTCGTCCGCTGTACTCCAAGATCCACGGCAAGCTCGTTCCGTCGGTCTTAAGTAGCTATGGACTAATGGTGAACAAAGCTGGTTTGCTCGAGAGCCCAGCCAATGAGAGCGCACCGACGCGCAAGGTTAACTCGGTAATCGAACCCGACGGTTATCTCGGCAAATGGTGCCGCGCAAATGGAGCCGAGAAAGCTCTTCGACACCTTTACGCTTCGGCCTACACCGCCGAAGCTGTTTACGGCAATGAGTCCCAGACGATTTCTGGTGCAGCTCAACTTGTGACAAACAAGAAGCGCGGACACGCTGAGACGACTGTGGGCATGTCGATGGTTCCATCAATCTGGTTGGTCAACTTCGCATTGATCTACACCTTGAACCCGTCGGTCGCCGCAAAGATGCCTGCACGTTGGGCCCCGATTCCGCGGCGCGTTGCAAACGCTATTTCGGCCAGCTCCACCGGCCAGGTGCCGTACGCGCGTTATGCGGCCGCACTTCGCTGACGAGGCGCGCAACCCAGAAGTCCGAGATTTAGGCAGTGCGGCGCAATTGCAGCGTCATCTCGTAGCAATCGTCGTATGCATCAATCGTTGGGTCGGCCTCGTTACGAACGCGGAAGCGTTCAAAGAACTCGTCAACAAGAGCGTCAGTGTGCAGCAGGTGCTCTCGTAGGCTCGACTCCGAGAAGCCCCGGACGAAACCTGTGTAGTCCTTGGCGTATGCAGAAGCGTCCTTGTCACTTTGGTATTTGACTGAGTATGGACTTGAAACCAAAGCAATGTCGTGGGCCAGAACTTCGAACGATTCGGCGACCGGTCCATCGACGAAGGGTGCAAGAAAATCATCCGTCGTTCGCGGATAGACCGCGAGCACATACAAATCGGCGGCATCCTGCGCAACTAAGCCGTCCGAGACCATTCCATCGATCACTGCCCACACCCCACGCAAGAGTCGTCCGCCTGCAGGTTGAGGGTGTCCGCCCTCATCGATATTCGTGGCTAAACATTGGACTTGCATCCTGGCGCCGGGGGCCAGGTCGGCCGCCCGTGCAGTGACAAATCGCAGCCAGTCGGCAGCCGCCATCTGGCGCAATTCATCGCCCGCCGAACCTGCGACCAATGGTGGGTAACAGCAGCCAGGACTCTTGACCGTTGGCTGTGAGCTGAGCCAGTGCGCCGCTGAACCTGAAAAGCCCAGGGTTACGGTGCCCGTCGGCACACTTGGTTCGAAGAATGATCGAGCACTAACCATCGGGATGGCTCCGCCCGAGTCAGTCAGATAAGTGCCATCCGCCTGCAGTGCAGTAAAAAAGTCAGTCCAATCATTGGTCGGAAGATCGTTATGGATGCAGGTCACCTGGGTGTCTGGCTCAATTGTGCAAACTTCCTGTGCAATTGAGCCGAGCACTTTGATGGAGTTCTGACCGGTCGCGCACCCGTAGTCACACAACACAACACTGTTCTGATTCGATCGTGCCAGCCGTGCCGGGTCCATGAGTGCATCGGCAACGAGCTGCCTCATTTGCGCTGCACCGGCCTCGGCGATTGCGGCCTGGTAGTCGTCGTTCGAGTTGTAGTTGCTCGCCATGCCTTTGGTTGAGTCGTCCATTCGAAGCACAGTAGAGATTCCGAGCCGGCAATGCCGTGCCGCCGCAGGCAGTTGCCCGCTATGAGCCAACGTAGGCAGCGAGATGCTCACCGGTCAGAGTTGATGGATTGTCGACAAGTTTGGTCGGTGTGCCTTCAAAGACGACCTTTCCGCCGTCGTGTCCGGCACCAGGTCCCAGATCAATGATCCAGTCGGCATGCGCCATCACGGCTTGGTGATGCTCAATAACGATGACTGACTTTCCCGAATCGACCAGCCGGTCGAGTAGCCCGAGAAGCTGCTCGACATCAGCAAGGTGCAAGCCGCTGGTCGGCTCATCCAGGACGTAGACGTCACCGCTCGCGGCCATCTGAGTGGCCAACTTCAGTCGTTGCCGCTCGCCGCCAGACAGCGTGGTCAGTGGCTGCCCCAGACTCAGGTAGCCGAGCCCCACGTCGGCGAGTCGATGCAGGATCTTGTGCGCAGCAGGATTGGCTGCATCGCCGTCGCTGAAGAACAACTCGGCTTCACTCACCGGCATCGCGAGTACTTCGCTGATGTCCTTTCCGCCGAACTTGTACTCAAGGACTTCGGCTTGAAATCGCTTTCCCTCACACACCTCGCAGATGGTGGCCACCCCGGCCATCATCGCGAGATCGGTATAGATCACGCCGGCGCCGTTGCAATTGGGGCACGCTCCTTCGGAGTTCGCGCTGAAGAGCGCCGGCTTCACTCCATTGGCTTTGGCGAATGCTTTGCGGATCGGGTCGAGCAAACCCGTATACGTCGCCGGATTACTCCGGCGCGAACCTCG
>JAHEXM010000404.1:0-1394 GCA_023252115.1 Micrococcales bacterium
GGCTTGTCGGGTGTGCTCCTGGCTTACACCTACCTGCCTATTCTCGAATAGTCCGGCGGGCGAAGCCCCAACGCGATCGCAAAATCTGCGATTGGTCCGTGGTCGCTATTTTTGATTCCTGGCGGTGGTGCGCTCTGGCGAACCGTCTTCGGCCTGGGACTGACGCTTCCGCCGACAGGCGAGCGATCAATGACACCGACGCCCGTGCTTTTGGTTTGCGCATTTGGGCTCGCGATCTGGGCGCTTCTTCGGCTTCGTCACCTGAACGAGTGGGAACGGCTCGGTCTTGCCAGCATCGTCGTCGGCTTTGTTCTGTGGCTTGCTCCCGTCAAGTTGGGCACCTTTGTGCCATGGCTCGACACCTACTACCAAATCCCGGGAGGATCAGGTCTTCGTGCCATTACCCGGATCGAGCTAATTGCCGGGTGTTCCATGCTGTTCGGCGTTGCGTTGTTGTTGGCAATGTTGTGGTCGAACCGGCAGTGGCGGGAGATTTCCCGGGCACCATTGGCCATCGTGGTAACGGGAGCGCTAATTCTTGTCGTGATCGAACAACTCAACACGAGCAACACTCAAGTGGTGTCAGTCGATTACGTCAGGAATCTTGGCGCTTTGCCGACTCCACCCAGCGAATGTCGCTCATTCGTGCTTTTGAGCGCCGAGGCCGACAGCGATACTGGACCGGATGCTGGGTCTGAGGCCACCTATGTCGCCCAGGCCACCGGCCTTCCGACTTGGAATGGCTACTCAGGAACCATCCCGACAGGTTGGTCCTTGGCTAACGTCAAGGGCATGAATTACCGGAACTCGGTGAAGTCGTGGGGCGAACAACACAATCTTTTGGCCACTGGTTGCGGGTTGGATCTTCGGAAAAAGACTTGGCTAAATCCGCAACAACTCGCTGCATACCTGTCTGGCTAGGGAGTTGTTGCCTTCAAGGGTTGCCACCATTGACGATTGTTCCGGTACCAGTCGATGGTTGCAGCCAGACCTTCGGTGAATGACATTTGCGGCTTGTAGCCCAACTCAGTCGAGATTTTTGCAATGTCAACTGAATACCGTCGATCGTGCCCCTTGCGGTCTGCAACTTCGCGGACGCTGCTCCAATCTGCATCACACGCAGCCAGCAGAAGTTCCGTGAGCCCTCGGTTCGACAACTCGGTGCCGCCGCCGATGTTATAAACCTCGCCTGCCCGACCGTCCTCAAGAACTAACTGGATGCCGCGGCAGTGATCATCAACATGGAGCCAGTCGCGAACGTTGAGCCCGTCGCCATAGAGCGGAACCGTGCCGCCATCCATCAAGTTGGTGACGAAGAGTGGAATGACCTTTTCGGGAAACTGGAACGGTCCGTAGTTGTTGGAACAGCGAGTGACGACAACGTCAAGACCATG
>JAHEXM010000404.1:1404-2564 GCA_023252115.1 Micrococcales bacterium
TGCGCGCATATGCCAGTGCCAACAGGTCGCTACTTGCTTTGGTAGCCGCATACGGCGAGTTCGGCGCCAACGGCTCAGTTTCGGTCCACGATCCTGAGTCGATCGATCCGTAGACCTCATCTGTCGATATATGCACAAATCTGGGGACGGCATTTCGTAGTGCCGCGTCCAGCAGCGTTTGGGTCCCCACAACATTGGTCACGACGAATTCGGACGCACCGGCAATCGAGCGATCGACATGAGACTCTGCGGCGAAATGAACCACCACGTCCACTGTCGAGAAGAGATCATCGAGCAGCTTGGCATCGCAAATGTCGCCATGGACGAACGTGTAGCCCGGGCTGTCCGATACGGACGCTAGATTTTCGAGGTTCCCCGCATAGGTCAACTTGTCCAAGACGGTGACAGTTGGTGCAGTCACTCTGGCAAATCCGCCAGTCAGCAGCGTGCGCACATAGTGCGAGCCGATAAAACCGGCTCCGCCAGTCACCAATACGTGCATTTCGCCCCATCGAGTTAGCGGCTAGTTCGAGCTTCGACCCTACCCTGGCGCAACCCGCTAGAAAGGGACTCGGTTGCCACTGAGAATCAGGGGCTTGTCGTAGGATGCATCGACGCCCTATCGCGATCACATCTGGAGCATCCTGTGCCGAGAGCTTTAATTACTGGCATCACCGGCCAAGACGGCCTCTACCTTTCTGAGCTGCTGTTGAGCAAGGGCTACGAGGTATTTGGACTGATCCGCGGGCAAAACAACCCCAAGATCGAGTTGGTTCAAACGGTCGTCCCTGACGTTCAATTGATCCCGGGTGACCTCGGGGATATCCCAAGTCTTGTGCGTGCGCTGGAAGTTTCGATGCCCGATGAGGTGTACAACCTTGGCGCTATCTCGTACGTCGCGTATTCGTGGGAACAAGCTCTGTTGACTTCTGAGGTCACTGGGCGGGGCGTTCTCAACATCCTCGAAGCCCTGCGCTTGCACGAGAGCATTCACCGGAAGCCTGCCAAGTTCTACCAGGCATCCTCGTCCGAGATGTTCGGCAAGGTCCAAGAGGTGCCACAAAGTGAATCAACTCTCTTGTGGCCGCGCTCGCCCTACGGCGTCGCCAAAGTGTTCGGTCACTACACCACGATTAACTACCGCGAGTCCTACGACATGT
>JAHEXM010000405.1 GCA_023252115.1 Micrococcales bacterium
GAACTCCAGGCTTTTGAACGACTAGCCGCCGACGCGTCAATGGCGCCGGACATCATTCACCGTGCCGCATTGGCCGAAATGGCCGTCGGCGAGTTCGGCCACTACCAATTGATTTGTGCCCGCATTGTCGAGATGGGTGCTGATGCCGCCGACGCGATGGAGCCGTTTAGGGCGGCCATTGATGGGTTCCACGCCTCGACCGCTCCAGCGGACTGGCTCGAAGGCATGGTCAAGGCATACGTCGGTGATGGCATTGGCACCGACTTCTATCGTGAAGTCGCGGTCTACCTAGATCCTCAAACGAAGGAACTGGTCGACGCCGTGTGCGACGACCTTGGGCACTCGGCGTTTTTCGTCGACACGATTCGCGAAGAGATCGAGCGAGATCCGGTTGTTGCGGGCCGGCTGGCTCTGTGGGGGCGCCGCCTCATGGGCGAGGCTCTGGTTCAGGCGCAGAACGAGGCTGCCGAACACCAAGGGTTGGCATCGCTCATGATCGGCGGTCAAGGCCCCGACCTGATTGAGCTGGGTGCGATGTTCAAACGGTTAACCGACAATCACCGTGACCGGATGATGTCTTTGGGTCTCCGAGCAGCCTAGGGTTTAACCAAGCGGGTCAGAGGACTTAGGAAGTACCGAATCCGACGTGGCCCTTGTTAGGTTCGCCGATTTCTACATAAGAGACTTTGTCGACCGGGATCAGTACTCGACGACCCTTGGTGTCTTCGAGGATTAGCGCTGAGCCTTTGGTAGCGGCTTCGGCCAGCAACTTACTGATTTGGTCAGCCGTCTTGTCGACATCGAGGACGATCTCTCGCGGTGAGTGCTGAACGCCGATCTTGATCTCCACGCCTTGCCTCCTGCTCGATCGGGATGGACTGGCCGAGCGACTCGCGGCTGTTTTGGCCGCGGTGGTCTTGCGTGTCGTTGCCCTTGGCCGCTTTTCCGTTGACATCAACAACACCCTATGTGGTTACTTTGATTCCACATTTCGCGGGAAGCCTGAAATGCCACGCCATCCCAATGAGGCCAGGAGCCAGCCAGCTCGATCGCGCGGGATTGAATCCCCATTTCGGAGCCAGCGTCTGGCGCTCGTCTGTGCCATCCCGATGAGTGCGAACGACAGAAGTCGGGCTTCGTTGATAGGCAGGCCCGCATCTTCGGCGATTACGCCTGCAAGCAGTTCAGCGCATTCGTCATCGGTCTGCTCGACTCGTTCGCGAACGGCCCGCTCGTTGAACAGGTCCGATTCGAAGAGTAGGCGAAACGCTTCGGCCTCGTCGTCGACAAACGAGAAGTAGGCGTCGATCGTGGCTAGTACGCGTTTGTGATTGTCGGTCGTACTCGTCAAAGCCGACCGAACCGCGGCAATGAGGTCTTGTGATCCGGCATCCAGTAGCGCCAGGTAGAGGTCAAGTTTGCCGGGAAAGTGTTGGTAGAGGACGGGCTTGCTGACGCCGGCCTTCCAGGCAATGTCGTCCATTGATGCTGAGTGATAGCCCTGACTGACAAAGACTTCACGCGCGACGCCCAAAAGTTGAGCTCGGCGTCGGTCACGGGGTAGCCGCACCGCTTTCGGCACGCCCTCAGTTACTGCCACGTTGGCTATCCTACTCACCAGTAACTTACGTGGTCGACACCTTGAGTCTGATTTCACGATTTGGCAGTCTGGGCTTAGCTTGCTCGCGGGGGCTAACCCCATCTGGCGTGCGGTTGCGAGTGCAGCCACACTTGGCGTGTGGTTGCTCCCAATGCTTACGTCCCTCGCTTTCCCGGTGAAGAGATCTTGGTCCAGGGCCAACCTTTGTTTGTGCGATCTGCACCCTGTACCGCTTCTGACGGCGAGCCCGCGGTCTTCATCCATGGGCTAGGCGGCATGAGCAGTAACTGGACGGAACTGATGGCGCTGCTTTCGGATCGTTTGGAATCCATTGCCCCCGACATTCCAGGTTTCGGAATGTCGCCGCCGCCCATCGACAGCGACTATTCGCCAGCGGCGCAAGCAGCTGTAGTTGCTGATCTGGTTCGGACACGATTCGGCGGCATGCCCGTTCATGTTTTTGGTAACTCAATGGGCGGAGCGATTGCAGTTCAGTTCGCGGCCCGCTATCCGGATTTGGTGAAAACCGTGACGCTGGTCTCGCCAGCTTTGCCAGAACGGGTACCTCGCAAGTCCAACATTCATATGCCCGTCGTTGCAGTTCCGAAGGTAGGCGAGAAGCTCACCCAGCGAATGATGCTGACGACTACGACTGAACAACGGGTAACCGCGACTTTTGACATTTGTTACGCAAATATGGATCGCGTTAACCCGCAACGTTTTGCAGACGCTGTTGAAGAAGCCAAGGAACGCGAGAAGTTGCCGTACGTCGAGGTGGCGTTACTTCAGTCACTGCGTGGGCTCATTGGCACCTACCTTGATCCCGGCAAGAATCGACCTTGGAAGTTGGCGGAACGCATCAAGGCGCCCGTGCTGCTGATATATGGGCGTGACGACAAGCTGGTCAATCCAAAAGCAGCCTTGCGGGCAACCCGGTATTTCCCCAACGCGCGAGTTGTTGTT
>JAHEXM010000406.1 GCA_023252115.1 Micrococcales bacterium
CAACAGAACCGCGTCAAAAAGTTCCGTGCTCACACACGTGATCCTATGCTTGCCCGATGACTACTTGGCGCAACTGGGCTGGCACGGTCAAAGCTAACCCGCAATTGGTAGTAGAGCCCGAAACTGTGGATGACGTTGTAGCTGCAGTGAATGCTGCTACGGGCAATGATCAGACAATTCGCATGATCGGGTCGGGCCATTCATTTACCGCTGCGGCGCAAGCCAACGGCGTAATGCTGCGCCCGCAACGGCTGAACGCAATCCGAAGTGTCGACACTGCCGCGAACACCATCACTGTCGACGCAGGGGTCAATCTGACAGCACTGTGTGACGTACTTGACCAGAACGGTCTTGCCCTGACCAACATGGGCGACATCAGAGTTCAAACCATTGCCGGGGCAATTCAAACGAGCACACATGGCACCGGCCGGGACTCCGGGACTTTCGCAGCGATGGTTCGCGAGCTTGAACTGGTGCTGGCCGATGGCAGCGTTGCGACTGTGTCAGCAACAAGCGATTCGGAACTATTTAACGCTGCACGTGCTGGACTGGGTGCATTCGGAATAATCACCGCGGTCACTCTTGCCGTCGAACCAGCATTTCGTTTGCACGCACATGAACACCCAGCCAGTTTTGGCGACACTGTTGAAAGCTTCGACAAATGGACGGCCGAACACGATCATGTGGAGTTCTTTTGGTTCCCTCATACCGAAGGCTGCCTAGTTAAAAAGAACGACCGAACCGATGCGCCCGCGCAACCCATCGGCAAACTCAAAGCCTGGTGGGATGACGACTTTCTGTCCAACACAATGTTCGGGGCATTGTGTCGGCTCGGGCGTGCAGCGCCCGGATACGTGCCGGTCATCAACAAGTTTGCTGCACGCGCATTGTCCGAGCGCAGTTTCACCGACGTCTCTTGGAAGGTCTTCACTTCGGAACGCGACGTCAAATTCGTTGAGATGGAATATGCACTTCCTCGCGCGGAACTGCTACCTGCACTAGGCGAGCTTAAGGACTTGCTCGACAACGGCCCATGGCGAATCACGTTCCCTATCGAAGTGCGGTCAGTGCCAGGCGACGACGCGTGGCTATCCACCGCGCACGGACGCGACACTGGCTACATCGCGGTGCACGCGTTCCAACGGATGGAACACGATTGGTTTGCTCCGGCCGAGGCAATCTTCCGCAAGCATGGTGGTCGGCCACATTGGGGAAAGATGAATACGCGCACTGCTGCAGACCTCGCACCCGACTATCCCCATTGGGCCGATGTTGCGCGGGTACGTGACCGGGTCGACCCGGATCGCCGCTTTGCGAATGCCTACACCGATCGGGTGCTAGGCCCCTGACCATCCTCGTGCGATCCTTTGGGCGAGCAATTCATACAAAGGAGCCAATCGCATGCGTCTACTGTCGCTCGTCGGCCTCGCCGAAGAAGACAACCAATTGATCTTGGTATCGGATGACGGCACCAAATACGCAGTACCGGTTGATGACAAACTCACCGCGGCAGTCACCCGCGATGTCGGGCGCCGAGCGGCTTCCCCCACCGATCTTGGACCGATGAATGGCGCTCCCACGCCGCGCGAGATTCAGGAACGAATTCGACACGGTCAATCAGTCGAGAGCATCGCTGCCACTGCAGATGTCTCAGTCGAAAGCGTTGAACGCTTTGCTCATCAAGTCCTCACTGAACGAAATTACATGGCAACTCAGGCTCGCGACACGTTGGTCAAAATTGGATCCAAGCAAGTCGAACTCGGCGCGGCCGTCGTGGATCGGTTGCGTGGGACCGGTGTCGACATCGATTCGATTGAGTGGGATGCCTGGCGTCGCACCGACGGCTCATGGTCGTTGATCGCCTCGTTTACTGCCGGACCAAATAGCCGATCGATGACGTTTTCGTATGACGCGACTAGTAAGCGAGTCACCCCAGCGGACGACGAGTCGCGCTCAATCTTGGAAGCACCACCCGTAGCTCAACCGCCCAAGGTGGTGAGCTCAAACCCACAGCACCAGCAAGGCCCCAGCTCGCCCCAAGCTCAACAGCAACAAAAACAGAAGTCGGCGCAGCCGCAGCAATGGGATAGAGCCCATCCCGCCGCTCGCGCGCAACAGCGTCGCGAATCGACTCAGGCGGCGCATCCCTCGACGGGCGCCCCAACACCGAACCCAACACCGACCCCAGTGCCGACTCCGCAGCAGAACAGTGCACCAACTGCGCCTGCGCCAACTGAACAAACGCCGCGCTGGGAGGGTCTACTCTTCGGCACTCCAACCGAGGATGAGGGGACTCAAACATGAGCATTGTCGAGAACTACGCAGCCGGAACACCTTCGTGGGTTGAACTTGCGGCAGCCGATCGTCCCACCGCCATCAAGTTTTATGAGTCTCTCTTCGGTTGGGATTGCCGAATTGGTCCTGACGAATTGATGAACTACACGGTCGTTTTCAAAGATGACGAAGTGGTGGCAGGCATGGGCCTCAAACCAGACGATATGGACATGCCTAGTGTCTGGACGACGTACTTCGCATCAGACGACGTTGATGAAACGACGAAGA
>JAHEXM010000407.1 GCA_023252115.1 Micrococcales bacterium
GCCCCGTCGAAGTCACTGACCATCCCTCGGCAGTTGAAGTGGGTCGAAAAGGCCATTTGCGCGTGCTACGCACGATCCAGGAACCAGACGAAGCCTCCAACTAGCGTGGCTCTCTGGGCTGACTGATCAGCCAGCCCTGGCATCCGGGGTCGTGGGCACTAGGCTCAACGCCGTGCATCCATTGGATTCCGTGATCAAGGCATATGACGTCCGCGGAGTAGTCCCAGACCAGCTCGACGAAGACCTCGCCTACGCAGTCGGCGCAGCATTTGTCCGAGTAGTCGGCGCAGCGGCTCGTGACGGCGGACCTGGCGCGATCGTGGTCGGGCATGACATGCGCCCAAGCGGGCCCGACCTAGTGGCCGCATTCACCAATGGAGTTACCGATCAAGGCTGCGACGCCGTTCGGATCGGACTGTGTTCGACCGACGGTTTGTACTACGCGTCGGGCTCAATGGGATTGCCTGGCGCGATGTTTACCGCCAGCCACAACCCAGCCAAATACAACGGAATCAAGTTGTGCCGCGCCGGAGCATCGCCGGTCGGCAGCGAGACCGGTCTGACAGACATCAAGCAGATGATCATCGACGGTGTTCCGAGTTACGAAGGAAGCTCGGGTTATCTGCGCGACGAAGACTTGCTTGCTTCCTACGCTGACTATTTGCGCCGGCTTGTCGACCTCGATGGCATGCGCCGGCTCAAGGTCGTCATCGATGCAGGCAATGGAATGGGTGGCTATACGGCGCCGGTCGTGCTTGGCCCGTTGCCCTTAGACATCATCGAGATGTACTTCGAACTTGACGGAACTTTTCCCAATCACGAAGCGAATCCCATCGATCCCAAGAACATGCGTGACTTGCAAGCAGCGGTTATCGAGAACAAGGCCGATTTGGGTTTGGCGTTCGACGGTGACGCCGACAGATGTTTCGTCGTTGATGAGCGCGGCGAAATTGTTGGCCCTTCGACGATGACGGGCTTGATCGCGGCGCGCGAACTTGCACGTGCACCTGGTTCGCCGGTGATCCACAACTTGATCACGAGCCGCGCAGTGCCCGAAGTGATTCTCGAAAACGGCGGAGTCCCAGTTCGCACTCGTGTCGGACACTCGTTTATCAAAGCAACGATGGCTGAAACGGGCGCAGTATTTGGCGGCGAACATTCTGGTCATTTCTATTTCCGCGATTTTTGGCGCGCAGATTCGGGGATGTTGGCCGCACTTCACGTTCTCTCAGCATTGGGGGCGACACCGCAGTCAACGACGCTGTCGCAGATGCTTGCGCCATTCAGCCGCTACTCCGATAGCGGCGAAATCAACACGACCGTCGAAGACACTGCCGCCAGCATTGCCAAGGTGCGCGCAATTTACGAAGGTCAAGACGGGGTCGAGATCGATACCTTGGACGGTTTGACTGTTTCAACTGAGCCATGGTGGTTCAACCTGCGACCGAGCAACACGGAGCCGCTTTTGCGCCTCAACGTCGAAGCCGGTGACGCAGCCACCATGACGAAAATCAAAGACGATGTTCTTGCACTGATCCGAAATCCTTAGGGATCCGTCTTACGGCTATGGTCTAGAACATGTCGCAACTTGACCCCCGCTTGATTGACATCCTGGCTTGCCCCGCTCCGCATCACGCCCCGGTCACCGAGGTGGACAACGAACTGGTGTGCACCGAATGCGGATTGCGTTTTCCAATTCGGGACGGTATTCCGGTCATGCTGCTTGATGAAGCTGCCGGACCAAAGGCATAAGGCCATCGGCCGAGAAGAACCAGATGGAAATCAACGATCTTCTTCTTGACGATCCCGAGGGGCTTGCTGTCGGCGATCCAGCGGGCATGCTCGCAGCAACAGCTGGTGCTGGTGGTTTCATGCGTGCGGCGGCGGGCACGCTTGATGTTGATGCGGTCGAACGCCTTGCTGACGATGGCCGCCCGCGGGCAGTGGTCGTTGTCGGCGGTGGGGGTTCAACAGCCGCCGGCGACATCCTTAATGCGGTAGCCGGTCTCGGGTCCCCGATTCCTGTGATCACTTCGAGCGGGCCGTCATTGCCTGGTTGGGTGGGTCCGACCGATCTTGTTGTTGCAGTGTCTGGTTCAGGCTCGACTCAAGAGACGTTGGCGAGCGTTAGTGAAGCCGTCCGACGCGGTTGTCGGTTAGCTGCAATTTGTCCGGCGAAGTCTGAACTCGCGCAAATTGTTGGCGCCGATCGGTCGGCCCAGTTGTTGGCTCTGTCGCAACCTGCCGACGGACGACCGCTCCGGGCGCGCGCACTCTTGTGGAGTTTGGCAACGCCCTTGTTGTTACTCGGCGGACGAATTGGTTTGGTCGATGACGCACCGGCCGCGATTGCCCGCGCTGCAGACTCACTCGATGACATCGCACGGACTTGCGGGCCCGTGGTTCCGATCGGTGAAAATCCGGCGAAGCAGTTAGCGCTTGAAGTCGGACAGTCATGGCCAGTCATTTGGGGTACCGGCGATGTCGGTGCGGTTGCAGCCCAACGATTCAGTCGACAGCTTGCGGAAAACGCCGGACTGCCCAGTTCTTGCGGGGCCGT
>JAHEXM010000408.1 GCA_023252115.1 Micrococcales bacterium
GAAGTTCTGAGCGAAGACTCGATGTTGTCGCCTCACGGCATTCGATCGCTTTCCCTGCGGCATCGAGACAATCCGTTTGTAGTCAACGTTGCGGGTCAAGAGTTTCGCGTCAACTACGAACCGGCGGAGTCCGAGACCGAAATGTATGGCGGCAATTCAAACTGGCGTGGCCCGGTCTGGTTCCCCATCAACCACTTAGTGATCGAAGCGCTCGAGCGTTATCACATGTATCTCGGCGATGACTTCAAAGTTGAGTGCCCAACTGGCTCGGGCGTGCTGATGAATCTCGAGGAAGTGGCCCACGAAATTAGGCGTCGGCTAATCGGCTTGTTCCTGCCGGGTGAAGATGGGCGCCGACCCAGCTATGGCGATGTCGCCGCATTTGCCCCAAATACTCGTTGGAACGAGCTCGTCATGTTTCACGAGTACTTCGATGGTGACACCGGTGCAGGCATCGGGGCCTCACACCAGACTGGGTGGACCGGACTTGTCGCGGATTTGATCATCGGACGCAAGGGCTAGGGGGCCCCGCTCGGTGATTCGTGACTGCAGACACAAAGCTGGACTTTGTCGCTATATCGGGTGAGAATCAGGCCGTCAGGATCAATTGAAAACTTCACCGTTTATATTGATACTGAAATCGAACGGAACCTGAACGTGACGCCCATCACACAATGGATCGTGAGCTAGGGCTGTTGCGTCTGAGGTCCGACATGTTTTGGGGGCCGGTCACCCACCCCCGTTGCACTCCCGCAGCGGACTCAAGTGGCCTGGCAAGAGAGGCGGAACCATGCGTCGACTTTCCACAGTCGCCACGCTCTTTGTAGCAATCAGCGCACTTGCGCTGTCAATCTTCGCGGCCGCAGCACCTGCACAGGCCGCCACTTCAACCAAGAACACCAAAAACGCCAGCCGCGCTGCCGTCGACGATCCAAACTTGGTTCGTTCGGGCGCCATCGTGCTTCGCGAAGGTGACACCGGAGCAGCTGTCACGTTGATTCAGCAGCGCTTGTACAACACGGCCACCACAACGCGTCCGCAGGACTTTGGGCACGGCCCGCACGTGACTGGTACGTATGACGCCGACACCCGGCGCCAGGTCAGCCACTTCCAGTGGAAATGGGGCTTCGCCCAAACCGGCCAAGTCAACAAGCAGACCTTCATCAAGTTGGCTCGACTCGGAACCACCGACCATGTGCCGGCGATCTGCAAGCAAAAGAGCCGCGCGAATGCAATCTGCATCTCGAAGAAGCAACGAGTGCTGCGCTTCTTCAAGCACGGCGAGCTGTTCCTGTTCGAAGACGTCCGGACAAGCGTGCCAGCGTCGCTCACGCGAACCGGCAACTTCCACATCTTTGACAAGCAGTGGAGCGTTATCTCGACTGATTACCACACCTGGATGCCACGGGCGATGTTCTTCAGTGGCGGCGAAGCGATTCACTTCTCGCCGTTCTTTGGAGCCCCGCACTACGACGGTTACAACGGTGGTTCACACGGTTGCATCGGTCAATTCAGCTTGAAAATGGCGACCAAGGTGTTCAACATGACGCCAATTGGCACGCTCGCAAAGGTCTACAACTAGTTTGCCCGTGGCCGAGGGGTCGCTTATTTCGACTGATCCCTCGGTCGCCGCGGCAGCACTTGCCGCAGGCAACCTTGCTGCACTACCCACAGAAACTGTCTACGGACTAGCCGCTGACGCAAGCAATCCGCTTGCGATCGAGCGGCTTTTTCGTGTTAAGGGCAGGCCGAATTCTCACCCCGTGATTGTTCATGTGCCGTCGGGCGACGCAGTTTCGTCGTGGGCTCGTGACGTTCCTGGTTTCGCAAACGAATTGATCGATCAATTCTGGCCGGGGCCGCTCACACTGATCCTAAAGCGCAGTGCGTTGGCGTCCGACGCAATCACCGGCAGCCAGGACACCGTGGCAGTTCGTTGCTCTTCCAGCTCGCTATTCGCACAAGTGCTCACTGACTTTGCGTCCCACTCCGCTGGCCCAGTTGGCCTAGCGGCACCAAGTGCGAACCGATTCGGTCGGGTGAGTCCGACAACTGCAGCGCATGTAGTAGCTGAATTGGGTGATGAACTGATCGTTGGCCGCGACGTCGTCCTGAATGGCGGCCAGACCAAGATAGGCATTGAGTTCACTATCGATGACTGCACGTTAACTGCGCCGCGCATTGCACGCCTGGGTTTCATCACTGAAAGCGACATCAACGAAGTGGTGCGCACGACCGACGACGCGCCCGAACCAGCCATCGGCACGCCCCGTGCGCCGGGAAGCCTTGCTAGCCACTATTCGCCGACAGCCGCCGTTCAGTTGGTAAACGCTGACGAACTCAAGACACTCGTGATTGCCCCTAGTGAGTCCGTCGGACTTATCGCACTAGCCGCTATCGACTCGATTGCTGGAACGCGGCGGCTGGCAGCCCCAAGCGACAACACCGAGTTTGCAAACCAGCTTTACGCCGCGCTTCACGCAGCCGATGAACAGGGCATCAATCTCGTTCTGGTCGTTCCGCCAGCCGGTGATCAC
>JAHEXM010000044.1:0-3420 GCA_023252115.1 Micrococcales bacterium
GAGACTGACTGAACCGTATTGGGCTGACGTCGTGAACGTTGACCCTGACAACTCCGTCCAATTCGATATCCGGTTTGCGGATTTCGACGGCAAGATCGTGCAGCACTGTCACTATTTGGACGACGAGGACCTCGGAATGATGCAAACCGTCGCGATGCTTCCAGCAACGCACAAGTAGTTCTCCTGCTCCAAAACGGGTAGCTTTCTAGGCACAAGCGTGAGCTTGCGCCACAAGACGATGCTCCGCGCGACACGGTCGCATTGGCAACGAATTGGTGCGAACCCAAACCACGATCGAAAGGTAAACACCAACCGATGAGCAAATACGACCTCGTCTTGGCGGGCGGCCGGGTGATAGACCCGGAGACTCAACTCGACGCGGTTCGAAATGTCGGGATAATTGGCCACACGATCGCCGCGGTGTCCGAAGAGACTTTGGAAGGCAGTGTTTCGATCGACGTAGGCGGCTTGGTGGTCGCGCCGGGGTTTATCGATCCGCATAGTCACAGCAATCAGTACCTGCCCACTATGCGGGCAATGGTTCTTGATGGCATCACCACAGCATTGGATCTGGAAGCCGGCGGTTCACCGGGCACCGCGGGCTATGACAAGGCCGAACGCGAGGGCCGACCAATCAACTTTGGGTTCGCGGCGAACTGGGCCGAGATTCGGTGCCGCGTTTTGGGTGGCGTCGGCGGCGACGGAACAATCGGGGGTTTGTCCAAATTAATGGCAAATGCCACGCCTCGGCAGTTAGGGCTCGCGACCGAACAGGAGACCAAACAGATCACTGAGATGATCAGCGATGAAATTGACGGGGGCGCGCTAGGTATTGGAATCTTGCTCGGCTATCTGCCTGATGCTGGACACGATGAGTACTACGACATTACCGCTCTAGCTGCCGAAAAGGACGTCGTCACGTTCACCCACTCTCGCACTAGTTTCAATGTGATCGAGCCGAAAGCGGCATACGAGGGGGCGGCCGAAATTGTGGCGGCGGCAGCCGGCACCGGCGCTCATGTGCACTATTGCCACATCAACTCAACATCCTCAAGAGCAATTGGTCGGGTGCTCGATCTCGTGTCAGGCGCACGGGAGCGGGGAGTCAGAATCACCACTGAGGCTTACCCATGGGGCGCGGCATCCACAGTGATCGGGGCAGCGTATTTGGCACCCGAGACTCTTCCCCAGAAGCTGATCAAGAGCACCGACATCGAGTACATCCGAACGGGGGAACGGGTTGCTACCAATGAGCGCTTGGAGGAATTGAGAGCACAGGACCCCGGCGGACCGTGCATCATCCACTTCCTTGACGAGTCGAATTCCGACGACTTGGAACTGATCCGCAAGGCACTACTTTTCCCCGGGGGATCACTGTGCACCGACGGTCTTCCCTACCAAGTGGGCGCCGAGTTCTTGGAAGGTGTCGGCAACTGGCCCGTTCCCGAGGAAGCAACCTGTCACCCCCGTACGGTCGGAACCTACGCAAAGCTGCTAGGTCAGTGTGTTCGTAACTGGGGCTGGATGAGCCTCTCGGACGCCATCGGCCGAGGCTCACTTGCGCCGGCCCAGATCCTTGAGGAATCGGTTCCGGCAATGCGTAAAAAGGGCCGCGTGAGCGTGGGAGCAGACGCCGACATCATCGTCTTCGACCCAGAGACCGTCGACTGCCGCGCCACTTATAAGAACCCTCGTAAGACGTCCGTCGGTTTCCGCCACGTCATCGTCAACGGTGAGTTCGTCCTTAGAGACTCGGAACTCATTCTCGACGCGATGCCTGGACGTGCAATACGACGCACAACTCTCACAACTTCAACTTTCGGCAGTGAGCCCAGCCATGCCTAACGTTCGTCCGGTCAGGGTCTTCTAACTAGCTTCCATCGTGAGATACCGCTCTTCGCCGATGAGCTACGAACAGTCCCCCGTGAACGGTCCTACGGAATTCCAAACGCCAAAACGTTTAACCATCTCTCGTTGCGGGTACTACGGATGTGAAAAGCACCCAACTAGGAGCACATCATGCGACTGAAAACCAGCTTGGCCACAGCAATAGTGTTTGGTCTCGCCTCAACTATGACCGCTACTACCGCATCCGCTGCGGCATCGAAACCCAGTATTGAGGGAGCGCCGAGCGCTACTCAACAAGTCGCAGTCGAATCGAGTAACACGATTCCCGGACCCACGGTTCGTGGCGATCTCACAGCGCAGCGATGGGACTTCGATGCCCACACAAACTTCAAGGAGTATTCCGTCCTCTCACCAACAGATGGCGTCTACGTGCGCTTCACCAACAAAACGAGCCATCCGATCATGGTTGCGGCAAACGGACCGAACGCCAAATGGGTGACCCTTGCACCCGGAAAGTCGGCCTGGCTTGGCGGAACAAACAGAACAGACGACTCGCTATTTGTCTGGATGTCGAAGGGGGTGAGTGGTCACGACGATCCTCATCAAGCCCAATTCAAGTTTGATGATCCGGCCGCCTTCATGCCGTCATGGGGACTGCATTGGCGCGGCGAAGGCTGGAAAGAAGACTGGGCAAACGTCGGCGAGCGTGACCCAATCGCCCGGGAACGAGCTGGATTTCGGCTCGACGGGACAGTGAAGCGACTCAACGACGTCCAAGACCAACCATGGCTAGCCGGCGGCGTCCAGCGAGACATGACGTACGGAGACACATCACAAAGCGACGACTTCGTGGTGTTCGAGGTCGAGATAGATTCCTGGCAACGTGTCAAAGGCTGAGTCCTGGACGCTACCGATCTCTTCTTCCCCGACAGTTTGGTGCGTCGCGATGGTTGTTACTAGTGAGAATTGGCCAACCAGCGCAGCGCCGTCAGGCTTGGGACAAACATGTATTCACCGCCACGCAAGATGGTGAACCGACTCAATCCATGCAAGCGTCGGCGAATTGGCTTTTGCGGAATCGTGAATGTTCCGGTGCCGTCGTTGGCTCCGGCGATCGGATCCTGCTCCTCGGCAAGTCCGGCGAAATTACCATCGTTGAGCCACTGCCCCATCAAGAACTCAAGAGTGCTCGGCGCCTTCGCGCTGGCAAAGATGAAATACATTCCGCGATCGGCACCATCGTCTTCCATCGTTCCGGCAGCAAGCGGCTCGCCATAGGTGAAGCCATGTCGGATGATCCGATGCTGTCGGACATCAACCATCGTCTTGACGTCCGACTTACGAGGATTGACCCGCCGCGTGTGAGCACCCAATGGGACGGCAAATCCATGTGGGTCATCGGAATAGTCGAAAGAGTTACGCCTCGACGGATCAGCAGCCAACTCCGGATCGTCTGCATTAGGGCACAACGCCAGTGGGGCTCCACTTCGCCATCGGCCGCACAATTTGGCCGCCAGCAATTCCTCATCGGCTTCGTCTGTTGCGTTGTCACGGAGGAATTGCCGGAACTGA
>JAHEXM010000044.1:3430-9445 GCA_023252115.1 Micrococcales bacterium
CGTTGCGACCGAGCGCATCCGGTGTTGGTGCTGGCAACGGATGTCCGGCCTCGCCGTCATAGCCAAGAACCATCTCGCCAGCCTTGATCGGCTCTCCCGCACCAGGGACTGGTTCGATCCCACTTCCCTCTACCGGTGTCAAGCTAATCGCATCGGTATAACCAAAGGGTGCCTTGCCATCGGGGGCTTGCGCGTGATCCATTGTGCCAAGCAATGTCACACCGGATAGCTGCGCAAACTCACTGCGGACTTTCGCCATCCGTTGTTTCCATGCGGATTCGGCGTCGCAAACGATAGTGACTGCCGCGTGTATCGCGCCGGTCCCATATGGCGCATCCCAATTACTCGGATCGCTAGCGCCTGTTTGCCCCAGTGCCTCGGCGCGCTCGGCCATCTCTTTCCGAAAGTGTTCCGGGAAACTCGCGAGTGTCTCGGGTGGTAGGCCAAGCGCAGTCAAGCCCGGATAAGTCAGACAGAGCCCAACCCAACCCTTCGAACCTGACGCCTGAATCTGAGTAACCGAAGCAACGTTTTCGGATACTGCTCGAATGAACTCACGCCCACCTTGCGGGGTATCAAAGTGAAAGTATGCGAACGATCCCCAATACGGACTGGGCCGATGGGTTAGTACCAAGCCTTGAATGTCGTCGAGTTCAAGGTCGGCTTTCACATCTAACCTACGACTCGACCGCGTCCAACAGATTTTCGGTTGCTGCGGCCACCTTTGCGTTGTGCAGTACTTCCTGAACAGTTTGGTCCGGGTATGCGCAATACCATCCGGCAGCCGTGATTTGGTACTTCGCGATGTAATCCTTGATCGTCGGTGAATTGATCCCTGGATAGTCGACAGCTTCCGAGAACAATGCGTCGAGTTCGTCCGGAATCTTTGTTCCGAAATCGTCGATATATGAATCCCAATCACCATCGAAGGCTGTGCAGAACAGCAACCGAGTGTCGTCGTCAATGAAAACGAAGCGCATGAAATGAACCGTGCCGACCTTGTCGGTCGCGGTGAAATCACCATTGCGGCTGTCTATAAATTTCTTGAGCCGAGCGGCGCCCCCAGGTTTTAGAGGAACGATCACCGTCAGCTCTGAAGTCTTGCCATGCCGAAGCCCCATGCGATTGCCCTCAGCCGGAGAGGTGGGCACGGTTGACACATTTTCTTCAGCCACAACGAGCCTCCGCGAACTACTCGAGTCGGACGACAAATTCTTCATCGATGTTAGTCGATAATCGAAGATACGCTCGATTTATCACTCTCGGAAGAGGTTGAAGTTCGGCCGAATGCGCTAGCTGTGCTCAGCGATTGCTCCGTGCGACTTGTTGACGCGACCACGGATTTTCTTTCCGAGACGAAGCAGTGCTTGCAAAACCGGTTATGCAAGCAGATCGAGTTTTCCACGCTGCGCCAATGGGCACTCTTCGCTTGAGACTACTGGCATCAGAGCGGGTCACAGACACGTCTCGCGCTCTTTCAGCTGCTTCGGATCTTCAGCTTGTCAGTGCCAACACGATCGAACTATAGGAGTCCAAAATGTCACGGAGCAAACTTCCACAAGTCCTCGCCGCCCCGGCTGTGATGGGCGCGCTCGTCGTATGCCTACCGGCAACAGATGTATCAGCTGCGCCAATTAGCCAGCCTACGATCTCGGCCACCGCGAACTCGGCGCCTGATCGTCCGATTGTGTTTGACAAACAAAAGCACTCAAACTTCGACGGGGAGCACACTCTGTACGATGGCGCTTTGGTCGGCTTTGTTAACAACACTGGAAAGACGCTTTTTGTACGTGTTGAGATTCGCAATGAGCATCGAGAATGGGTCCGGTTGCAGCCTGGTCAGGTTCAGTACTTCGGGGGCTGTGACGATTTCGATGACTCTTTGTTCTTACGGGTGAAGACCGCAGATGAGGGCACCGCTGCCGATCCCCATAGCGCGCGCTTTGCTTTCGACGATCCGTTCGTGGGAACGCCCTCATGGGGTTTGCACTGGCGTGGTGAAGGCTGGGACGACAGGGACATCTCAGTCAATGAGGGCCAACAGCTT
The DNA here is from genome assembly GCA_023252115.1 of Micrococcales bacterium. Classification (GTDB taxonomy): domain Bacteria; phylum Actinomycetota; class Actinomycetes; order S36-B12; family UBA10799; genus JAHEXM01. The sequence goes on from JAHEXM010000044.1 coordinate 5,478, forward strand.
TACCGTTGGCGAAGTGGTTTCAAAATGATGGGGTCTGTAACTCGGGCCAACGATGCTGGCAGCATCTCGAGCTGGGGTGATGACGACCGAAGGCGGGTTGCCCCAACGGGAGGAGCTGACGAGGTGGATGACTGGGCCGTGTTGACACTGAATTTGACCCATTTTGGCAAAGATTGACGATCATGATGTCGTGACTTTGGTGGGCAGAGCCAACGACGTGCTTACGAAGAGCCGGCCAAAAGGCCGAATACGCTGAGATTTGCCTCGACCATGCGACAGATCACTGTCAAGCATCCGTATGCTCGGATCGTGTCTGGTGATCAGTTCGCGGTTCAGGCTGCCCGCCTTACAAAGACGTATGGCAAACAGCGCGGGATTCTCGATGTCGATCTTGACGTGACTCGCGGCGAAGTTCTTGGACTTGTCGGCGCCAATGGTTCAGGCAAGACGACATTTATGCGAACCCTTCTCGACCTCATTCGCCCGACATCAGGCACGCTGAACGTCTTTGGGCATTCCTCGACACGTGAATCTGTGGCAGTACGGAAGTTGTGCACTTATTTGCCCGGAGATTTTGTTGTCCCGTCGCGGCTGACTGGATATCAAATCCTTCGGCGTTACTCATTCGCACGCGACAATGTGCGGGCCACCGACATTGACGCGTTGGCGCAGCGGCTCGATGTGGATCTGAGTAGGCGTGTTGGTGATCTATCAAAAGGCAATAAGCAAAAGGTTGCCCTCGTTTTGGCATTTGCTCCACGAGCCGAGTTGATCGTGCTGGACGAGCCAACCAGTGGGCTGGATCCGATCCTGCAGCGGATATTTGCCGAACTCGTAAATGAATCCGTGGCCAATGGCGCCACTGTGTTGCTCTCGAGTCACGTCATGAGCGAGGTCGAACAGATCGCTCATCGTGTGGCATTGCTCAGGAACGGCTCAATCGCCATTGTCGATGACGTTGCAGCGCTGCTTGCCAGATCACGCCGACGAGCTCATGTTCGGCCGAGAGTTGCCGCTGATCTATCGGTGATTGCGAATGGGTTAGCGGATGTTCCGAACGTCATGGAAGTGTCAGAAAGTGACGGGATCGTCACCTTTGCCTGCCAAGGCAGTGTCGATCCAATACTCAAATTACTGGCGCGGTTTGAAATCGAGCAATTTGATCTAATGCACGCAGATCTTGAAGACGCATTTTTCGCCAATGAAGGCGATAGCTCCGGTCAGGTAGGGACGACGCCGTGAGCCTGATTCTGAGCGAACTTCGGTTACGTCGCGCATCGTTGATTGTGTGGACGGTATCGATCGCGCTCCTGGTGTTGATGATTGTCGGGGTGTACCCGTCGATTCGCGACAACACGTCGCTTAACGCGATCTACGGCGACCTTTCGCAGTCGGCTCAACAACTGCTGGGTGGATCGGACCTGACGTCGCCCGTCGGTTACCTGAGCACGCAACTGTTCGCGTTCTTTCTGCCTGCGGTGATCTTAGTTTTTGTTCTGGGGCGCTGCGCAGCCACGATTGCGGGTGAAGAAGAAGACAGGACGCTGGACTTGTTGCTGGCTCAACCTCTGGCGCGCCCGGCGGCCTATCTAGAGAAGGCAGCCGCGATCGCGATCGGCTTGTTGGTGGTGACTCTGTCCGTTGTTATTCCGTTGTTGGCATTCAACTCGGCCGTCAAATTTGACCTTCCCGTTGCCGATGTCAGTGCCGTCGTCGTCCAGATGTATTTGTTCTGTTTGGCCTTGGGGGTGTGGACGCAAGCGATTTGCGCGGCCTTTGGGAGGCGCGGGGTTGGATTGGGAATCGTGGTTGGCTACATCGTTGTCTCGTATTTGGTCTACGGATTGAGCGCCTCAATCCCTTTGCTTATGCACCTGCGCCCCCTGTCACTCTGGCGCTGGTTCCTGGGCAACGACCCGCTGCAGAATGGCTTTGGCGCAGCTGAGTGCCTCGTACTCGTCGTCACGATTGCTGTTGGGCTCGGTGCCGGTGTCTGGCTCTTCGGTCGGCGGAACCTTCACGCTTAGTTCGGCCCGCGACAACCAATGGCGCACCGGCGCGATCGCGAGCACAGCGATGACGTCACGACATATCAAACGAGGTGACGATGACACTATGTTCCGCAGCGCCTGGAGGAGGTGGTCATGCCAACGCTGGAGTATAAAGCTGGCGTCTTTGCGCTCACGGCGATTTGCGGACTCGTGGATGTCGCATGTTTCCTCGCGCTGGGCGGCGTCTTTGCCGAACTCATGACCGGGAACCTGCTGCTGATGGGTATCACTATCGGCGGCGGCGCATTTACCTGGGCAAGAGTAGCGGTCTACTTGAGCGCCATCGTGCCCTTCTGTGTTGGTGCTCTGATCGCTGGCATCATGGCCAATGGGAAGTATCGTTTTGCAGTCCGCGTCATCGGCTACCCAGTAGAGTTCGCGGCCGTACTGCTAGCCACGATTCTCGCCGTCATCCTGAATCCAACCAAGCTAATACTTGCGGGGCAGTTTCAGGCCGCGGACGGTTATGTCTGGCAGCGGATGACGATCGTTGGCTTGCTCGCGTTCGGCATGGGTATTCACAACGCGCTCATGCGCAAGCACGGTGTACCGGACATCGCGACAAACGTCTTAACCCTCACGTTGACTGGCCTCTTTTCTGAGTCGCATCTTGCGGGTGGCCCGGCGACCCATTGGAAGCGCCGACTCGGTTCAATTCTGATCTTCGTCGGTGGCGCGATCGCCGGAGCTTGGCTGTTGCAATTCGGCGTCGCAGCTCCCCTGATTGCTGCGACTGCGATTTTCGCCGTTGCTTTATTGCCCCTGATGAAGGGCCGATCCAAAGACGCGCCAGCCACAACGACTGCCTTCGTACCTGGTCCACCGGACGCGCGTGCGCCCTAGCTAACCGACTGGTGTGAAGGACACTACCTCGGCTGCTCCAGTCACCTCACCCAACACTCGACTGCAACTGGCGAACGTTCTCATCATCGCCCCGGCTCCGTGGCTGTTCGTAAACGAGCAGTAGTCGCCGGTGTGAATCTGGACGGATCGCGAATACTCATCGCGGCCGAAACTCCACTCTCAATTTCGGCTGCCACCGTTTTCGGTCGCTGGGACGTGGGCGACGACAAAGGTCAGGTTACGGTCGTTAAAGACGCTCACCCAGCGCGCCACCTCAGCCCTCCAGCTAACGCAGAAGGCGCCCGGCCTCCGAGCCCAACAAATTCCCTTCCGGACTCTGCCTGTCGCGAGGAGCTGAAAAACCGAAAACGGTCGCGCTTGGCTACTCCCACATAAGGGATGGTTATCGCTGATAACGCCCGTAACGGCGGCAATCACCGAGGACTCGGGGCGTCAGGAGCTGCTAATTTAATCGCATACGTGACCGACAAGAAGTTCCCCGGTAACCCCATTCGGTCCTACCGCAGAGCGGAACCGTTCAGGGCGCAAGTAGCTCGCCCAACTGTCATGGCAATGGTATGGACTGACCGTAGTTGAAAACGTTGTCCGGGTCGTACTTTGCCTTCACTTGGCTCAGTCTTGACAGGTTCGATCCGTAATACGCCTGTTGCCAATTGGGTTGATTCCTATTCGGAAAAGAGACGTAAGCCTGGTTGAGCACATGGGGCTGCATTGCCGCATAAAAACTGTCCAGCCACTCATTGCCCTGTTGTATTAGATCTGGCGGATCAGAGTCGCCCCACGCTGTTTCAAACTTGAGCATCATGCTGGCGTTTCGATGAGGATATGCAGTGGCGTCGACCGGAACGTCATTGATCGCGCCGCCCTGTACGAACAGACCCCACGTCGAATCTGGTGGTGACGAGCTGCCGGGCCAACGCGCTAGCCAATCGTCCATCACGGCCAAACCGTCGGCGGGAATCTTGCTCTCGACATAAGCCGAATACACCGAGAAAAGATTGTTCGGCGTGGCATCGGTGAGGTACTGGTGTGCCGTCCAAAAATCAAGATTCC
>JAHEXM010000045.1 GCA_023252115.1 Micrococcales bacterium
CTTGACGCACCCACGGACGAGACTTCACTAGACAGAAGGAAGCCCAACAAGAAGGGACCAAGCTGATGGCGGTGCTTGAGGATGTGCGGTTTATTCCGCCCAATGTGGACGCCACGGTGATCTACACGAAGATGAAGAGTCCGATTGGTGAGTTGACACTCGTCGGTGACGGTGAAGTCTTGACCAACTTGTCGATGGAAGAGCACGACGATACGGCTCCAAAAATTGGTGACAATTGGAAGCACGACAGACGAGCCTTCAAGGACGCCCGAAAGCAGTTGACCGAGTACTTCAGCGGCAAGCGAACGGACTTCACGATGCCGCTGGCGCCAAGTGGCACCGAGTTTCGAATGAGGGTGTGGGAAGCGCTTTGCCGCATTCCGTACGGAGAGACTGCGACATACGGCGAAATAGCAACTGAAATCGGGAATCCAGCCGCCAGTCGCGCCGTCGGTATGGCGAACCATTACAACCCGATTGCGATCATCATTCCGTGCCATCGCGTGATTGGATCTGATGGATCGCTGACTGGCTACGGCGGCGGGCTCGGACGCAAATCTTTGTTGCTCGACCTCGAGATGCCGCAGCAGAGATTGAGCTAGTGCGTGCTAGCTCAATGCGACTCCGAGCGTAAGTAGCAGGCCAAACGCGAGCTGAATTCGCGCCGTGCCAACTAAAACCTTCACCAGGTCTGGACCAGTGTCTCCGCGTCGAACACGCCGCAACGGAATTGTTGCCATTGGCAGGGCCACTAGTGCGAGCAGCGCGCCAGCTGGCAGGAATGGAACGTTGCCAACACCACACAGACCAAGAACACCAACGATCAAGAAGGGAACAAGAACGCAAAATGTGTAGAGCGCACGGGTGCGTTGATCACCGAGACGAACAGCCAGGGTTCGTTTCCCTGCTTCGGTGTCACCCGGGATGTCACGCAAGTTGTTGACGACCAGTAAAGAACAAGCGAATAAGCCGATCGGTATCGAGAAAAGAAACGCGAGCAGATTCAACGAGTTGGTGAGGACAAAAGTGGTGCCGGTCACTGCGACAACGCCGAAGAAAATGAAAACGGAGACTTCGCCGACTCCGGCGTAGCCGTACGGCGATGGGCCGCCGGTATAAAACCAAGCGGCAAGAATTGCGATTACGCCGATGATGAGCAGCCACCACGCCTGGGTTAGCAGGGTCAGAAGAAGTCCTGCAACGGCGGCAACACCGAATGATGCCCAAGCAACCTTCTTGACTGCTGACGGTTCGGCTAGTCCTTGGCCGACCAAACGAACCGGTCCAACTCGCACGTTGTCCGTTCCACGGATGCCATCTGAGTAGTCGTTCGCGTAGTTAACGCCGACCTGTAACGCAAGACTGACAACCAGTGCAAGAACGGCCCGGAACCAAAACGACAGGGCTGATAGCGGAGTGCCGACGAATGCTGCGGTGGCAGTTCCGACAGCAACAGGGACGAATGCCGCTGGCAGAGTTTTGGGGCGAGCGCCCTCAAGCCACTCCTTGGTCGTTGCCACTTGCGCTTCTTAGTGACCGCTCACGAGCTTGCGTAGTTCCTGCCGATCAACTTTGCCCGATGGCAAGGTCGGCAGTGAACTCACAATGTCTACCTGGCGCGGGCGCGCTTCAGTGCCCAGTGCGTTGATCGTCAGGTCGGCCACGGCCCCGGGCAATGCATCGATCGATACCTCGGAGTTTGGTGACGCGACAACAAACGCCGCCAACCGTGATCCCCAATCGGAGTCGGGTACGGAAACAACAGCAACTTCGGCCACACTTGGGTGGCTCTGCATCACGGCTTCAACTGCGGCAACTGAAACATTGATGCCCCCCACTTGCACGATGTCGTCAATTCGTCCCAGGACCTCTAATTTGTTCTCGGCAGTGAGGCGTCCCACGTCTTGTGTTCGATGCATACCCGGACTGAATGCTTCGTTCGTTAGGTCCTGTCGCAAGCGGTAGCCCCAAGCAGCCATCGGTCCACAAAGCTCGATGCGGCCAACTCCCTCTGAATCCGGGTCAACAATGTTGACGGCCACCCCCGCCAATGGAACGCCGTCATACACACATCCGCCAGCAGTTTCGGTCATGCCATAGGTCGTCACAATATTGGCGCCGAGTTGGCGCGCACGTCCGACAAGTCCGGCCGGTGCAGCGGCGCCACCAAGCAAAACAGTGTCATATCCCGCCAATGCCTCAATGCCGACCGATCCGAGTTCCATGATTCGGGCCAGCTGCGTTGGCACCAATGCAGTTCGAAGCGGAGCACCATCCGTGTCGGCCATGCCGCGCGCAGCCCGCGACGTAAGGGCAAATTCCTCGGCCGAAAACGAACCGGCGCCTCCGACCGTGTCCAGCGCGATGGGGTGAACACCGGACAGGTGTGCGCGAACCAGAACTTGCAGTCCCGCGACATGATGAACGGGGAGGGCAAGGACCCAGCGCGCAGGACCGCCGAGTCGGCTGTCGGTTGCTTTTGCTGACGCAATCAAAGCCGAACCAGGAATCAATACCCCTCGGGGCTGACCCATGGAACCTGACGTCGCAACGACGACGGCAACATCGTCATGTTCAAGAGGAGCCAAGTCATCGTCAGGCCGCACTGCCTGAAGCACCCGGTCCACGTAGCCCGGTGGCCCCTGGGGGATTGGCGCAATTGCAGGTCCCGCACCCGATATGGCATCGGGCAGTTCGGCGGCCAGGGCCAAAACGCCGTCTGGGCCTGGTTCCACCGTCAACCGGGTAAGTCGCCGCGCTGCCATCGCAGTTAGCCTAGGCGTACTGCCTCAGCCGTCAACAGGAGACTCGTCCCGATGGATTCGCGAACTCGCTACCCCCTGCAACCCGTTGCATCGCCGGACAGTCCTGCGCTCACCGACCCATCACACTCCTCGATCGAGCCAGCAGCCAAGTGGATCCCGGTCGGCACCTACGGCGATATCAAGTACGAGAAGTCAGCAGGGGATCATTCCGGAATTGCCAAGATCACGATCAACCGCCCCGAAAAGCGCAATGCCTTCCGACCTCAGACGCTGTTCGAACTGCAAGATGCCTTCAACGTTGCCCGCGATGATGACGAAATTGGCGTCATCATCCTGACGGGACAGGGGGATTTAGCGTTCTGTTCAGGCGGAGATCAAGTCATTCGTGGCAACGACGGATACATCGGCGATGATGCCGTTGCGCAGAAGGGGATTGGGCGCCTTAACGTTTTGGATCTGCAGGTCCAAATCCGACGACTTCCGAAACCAGTGATCGCCATGGTGGCCGGGTACGCCATGGGCGGCGGGCACGTCTTGCACATCGTGTGCGACCTGAGTATCGCAGCCGACAACGCTCGCTTTGGTCAGACCGGACCCAAGGTCGGTTCTTTCGATGGTGGTTACGGCTCGGGACTTCTCGCCCGGCAAATCGGGCAGAAGCGTTCACGTGAAATCTGGTACCTGTGTCGGCAATATGGCGCCGAGCAGGCCTACGACTGGGGTCTGGTCAACTCCGTTGTCCCGCTTGTTGATTTGGAAAAGGAAACGGTCGCTTGGTGCAACGAGATGCTTGCTCACTCACCTCTTGCTTTGCGAATGTTGAAGGCTTCCCACAATGCAGCTGATGATGGCCTTGCCGGCATACAACAACTCGCTGGCGATGCAACGCTGCTGTTTTACATGACTGAGGAAGCACAAGAAGGTCGGGACGCATACAAAGAAAAGCGCAAGCCGGACTTCGGTCAGTTCCCCAAGCGCCCGTGAGTGACGCGCTTGATCAAGTGATGGCCGGTGCCATTCCGTACGTTTTGCATTTGTCGACCGAGTTTCGCGGAATCACGACACGCGAAGGGATGCTCCTTCGAGGGCCGAGCGGCTGGGGTGAGTTCGCACCGTTCCTCGAATACGACGACGAGACTTGCGCCAGGTGGCTCGCATTTGCCATCGAAGCCGCATTCGGGAGTTGGCCTGATGCCGTGCGCGATCAAGTGCCGGTCAACGCGATCATTCCCGCAGTTGACGCGCATACCGCTGCACGCCTGACGTACCGCGCGATCGTGGGTGACGGTTGTACAACAATGAAAGTCAAGGTCGCTCAAAGTGGGCAAACTCTTGACGACGACATCGCTCGAGTTCAGGCGGTGAAGTCATCGCTGACTGCTGCAAACGCCTATGACGGAAAGATTCGACTTGATGCCAACGCCGGGTGGTCACTTGATCAGGCGGCAATCGCGATTCGCGAACTTGACGCAGTTGCTGGCGGTTTGGAATATGTAGAGCAACCGTGCGTGACCGTCGAGGATTTGGCGGAACTTCGGCGCAAAGTATCGGTGCCCATTGCAGCCGACGAGCTGATTCGAAATGCGGGCCAACCGTTTGTGGCTGCGGCCCATCAAGCAGTTGACGTGATCGTGATGAAGCCGACCCACATGGGGGGCGTGGGCATTGCGTACGAAGTTGCACAAGCAGCTGGCATCCCGGTTGTAGTCTCCGGATCAATGGATTCCGCGATCGGATTGTCGGCGGCAGTTGCCCTTGCTGCGGCACTGCCCAATCTGCCGTACGCCTGCGGACTTGGAACGGGCGCGCTACTTGCCGATGACCTGGTATCGCGCCCCCTTCGTCCGCGTCGCGGATACCTTCGGGTCGATCGACCCGAACCCGACGCGAACGCGTTGGCGGCGGCTGCAGCCCAAGTGTCACCAGAGAAAGCTGATTGGTGGCGATCGCGGCTGACTCGCGCTTGGTACGCCGGCGCGAACAATCTTGTCGAATCGTTGGTGAACTGACGATGTCGACAAACGAGGTAGAGGTAACTGCCGTAAAGGCTAACGCCGTGTCGGTTCGACGAGTCATCGAGCACGTGGGCAACTTGCTGACTGACTTTCGCGGGGCAGCCGCGCTGATTGCAGTTGGGCTGCCGCTTTTGGTCATGTTGGTGCGCACTGGAATCGGGTTCTTCCCAATTGGCAGCATCAACAATTTCGTTCAGCTAACTACAGCCATTCCGGGGGCCGGGCACCTTCCAGGTGGCGCGCAATATCTCTACAACTCGATGACAGGGCCGTTCTTGGCTCACTTTGTTGGCGTCGACAACAGCGTTGACTGGATTCGCTTTCACATCGTGATGATCATCATTGGCATTGTCATCATGTGATTGATGGCGGCGCACGCTGCAGGTAGGCGTTTTGTTGGGGTGCTGTACGCGACATTTGCAGCAGCAAGTGTTTCAACCGTGCTGCTCGGTTGGGTTGGTTCGTACGACATCTACACATTAATTGGCCTGACAGTGATGGCCCTCTCCCGCTGGGGATGGATTGCCATTTTCGGCGGCATCATCGTGGGAACCACGAACATCGAAATGGGGGCCGCCGCATTTGTGGCCCTAGTTGTTGTTGGTTGGGCAGACGGTCGGCTCCAGATCTGGAACGCGGTAGGGGCGGCCGCTGGATTGATCATCGGCCATGGTCTGCTCCTGTGGTGGCAACATTCACATGGCGTCTCGGGGAGTCGTCTTGGTTACGCCGAGGCGTACGGGATTGACAAAATTTGGCACCTCAGCACGCATTCGCTTCCCGCTTTAGCGATGACCTGGATGGGTGCAGCGACCTTGTTGGTTGGGTGGACATGGCTTCATCGAGTCAGTAATCGGTGGCGGATCGTCGTTGCCCTAGTAATCGCAATTCTGCCCGGAATGCTTGCCCTGGATGAAACTCGTGTTTCGGCAGTCGTGGTTTGGCCGGTCGTGGCATGGCTGGTCGCCCGCAGCTTCAAGAAGATGCCGGGACCCACTAGCGCGGCTGCTGCAGCCACATTGATTGTGGCGCTCGTCGTTCCACCAGTCTTCATGTGGGAAGGCGCAGTACACGTCGTCACCTGGTTCCCACAGATTGTTGCGGCAACAAAATGATTCCGTCACAAGCAATGTCATATGTCGTGATCGACCAACTGATCCGTGCGGGTATCCGCGACATTGTCTTGTCGCCCGGTTCCCGATCGGCACCATTGGCTCTCGAATGTGCTGCCGCTGAACGTCGAGGGGACGTTCAGTTGCATGTCCGCATTGATGAACGTAGCGCGGGATTCCTCGGGCTTGGGTTAGCAAAGGCCAGTGGCGCACCTGTCGCGGTGCTGTGCACGAGTGGTAGCGCGGTGGCAAACCTGGCACCGGCAGTCGTTGAAGCTTCGTATGCGGGAGTTCCGCTGATTGTGATTACGGCAGATCGTCCACCTGAATTACGAAACACCGGCGCCAACCAAACCATCGATCAAGTTGGTTTCTTTGGCAGCCAAGTGAGGCATGCCCAAGATATTGGACCGGCAGTCAACCAACCCGGTCAAGCAAAGCAATGGCGTCGCGGCATCGTTCGCGCGATTGAGAAGGCACGGGCTGTCGGTTTTGAGGGTCCGATTCACATCAACATCGCACTGCGCGAACCGTTGTTGTTGGCAACTGACGAACCATGGTGTGAACCATTTGACCTTGATGTGCCGCAGTGCGGCGAGAGAGTGCAACTTCTGCGCGAACCCGTGGACTTCACACTCGCTGATCTAGGCTCTGACCACGTGCCGACTCGCGGTCTCGTTCTAGTCGGCGACGTGCGTGATCCAGCAGAGGCGCGTGCGGCCAGCGAACTCGCAGAAGCCTGCGGATGGCCGATCATCTCGGAGCCGAGCGGCAATGTCAGCGGCGGACAGAACCACATTGACCACGCGCCGTTGGTTCTGATGGATGCTGATTTTGTTGATAGCCATCAGCCGGATCTACTCGTATCGGTCGGCCGGTTTGGTCTGAGCCGAACCGTGATGAAGTGTGTGGCAGGTGCGAAGCAACACATTGTTGTTGCACTGAGCGGCAAAGACATTCCGGATCCACTGCACAGTGCCGCCATTACGTTGAAGTCCGTTCCACTTCCGCCAAGTCGTACCTCAACAATCGCGTGGGACGGCCCCGATGTTCAATGGTTGGCGCAATGGCAGTCCGCCGCAACGACTGTCGCGCAACGAATTGAGACGATACTTGCTGACGCGACTGGCGACGGCGAGTACTTGTGCGGCCCTTCAATCGCTCGTGCAGTCACTTCGAGTCTTACTAGCGACGACATCTTGTTCGTCGCAGCTAGCCGTCCCGTTCGCGATGTCGAAGCATTCGCGGTCGCCGGCAGCGACGGGCCGCGGGTCGTTGGTAACCGTGGAGCCTCCGGTATTGATGGATTGATTTCCACGGCTTGGGGTGTTGCAACGGCAACGGGCAAACGCACAGTTGCACTCCTTGGCGATCTGGCTTTCCTGCATGACCACAATGGGCTGCTTGCGCCAGATGTTGAATCCAAACCGAATCTGACGATCGTCGTAGCAGACAACAACGGCGGTGGAATCTTCTCGAGCCTTGAGCAAGGTGCGCCGGAATTTGAGCAGGATTTCGAACGTGTTTTCGGTACACCGCACGGCAAGGATCTGGTGGCGATCGCCGCTGCGACAGGTTCCGAAGCGACACGGGTAACCACGATTGACGAGCTAACGGCCGGCCTTAAAGATTCGGCGTCGACCGATCACGTCAAGGTGCTAGTGGCTGCAACAATCTCGCGTGAGGCGGAAGCCGAATTACAGCGGAAACTCCAAGGCAGCTTTCATCGCAAGTAGTTTTGCCTCTGATTCGGCAACTTCGGATTCCGGATCGGATCCAGCAACTATTCCGCACCCGGCGAACAAACGAATGCGTCGCGGATCGTGTTCATCAATCTCACCACATCGCAACGCGATACCGAATTCACCATCACCGCGTGAATCCATCCAACCAACCGGTCCCGCATACCGACCGCGGTCCATTCCTTCGATTTCTCGAATAAGACCAAACGCTCTTTCGGTCGGGGTACCGCACACCGCCGCTGTTGGGTGTAATGACGCGGCCAAGACAAGTGCCGGCGCTTCATCGGCGAGCATGCCGGTGACATTCGTTGCAAGGTGTTGAACGTTTGCTAGACGCAAGACAGTTGGTTGTTCGGGAACGTCAAGGTCGGTGCAATGTGCAGCAAGTGCCGCAGCGACGGATGCAACCGCATATGAGTGTTCTTCTTGGTCCTTCTCTGAGCCAAGCAGTTCAGCGGCAAGACGTCCGTCTTCGCTGCTGTCGGAGTCGGAGCGAACGGTTCCGGCTAGAACACGGGATGTGACTTGGTCGCCTTCGCGTCGCACCAGTAGTTCAGGGGTGGCGCCCACGAGTCGGTCAACACTGAAAGCCCAGCACGCAGGAAACGTTGTCGACAATTGTTGAAGCAGGCCGCGCGCGTCGAGTTCGTTTTCGCTCTCTGCCACCACGTCGCGGGCGAGGACAACCTTGTCGAGTTCACCCCGACCGATTCGATCGATCGCTTCGGTAACCGCGTTCTTCCAATCAGCGATCGAACGTGAACCATCGAGCCAGCGGACACGGCCGGGTCCGCCTGGCGCCGACGTCGGCACGAGGGCCGATTCGTGGCTGCTCTGGCTGCCCTGCGGCGACGCGGTGGTTATCCATGTTTTCCCCGCGCGGTGACCGATCACTACTTCGGGAACGATGAGCACGCTGCTGCCGGGCTGCGAGTCGAAACCAAATGAGCCAAACGCGACTGGGCCAGAACCCGGACAAAGGACGGCATCGTCGATGTCTGCTTCAGCGCATAGCCGCGACCACCAACGATGGGTGCGGCTAAAGCGTTCCGGCCCCGACACGTCAAAGCGAGCCGCGGATCCCCAACCGACAATGCCTTCACCATCGCGAACCCAAGCGAGAACATCTTGCGCCGCAGGCAAAATCGATAACAAATTACCCATGTCGTCGATCAAGGTGGTGGTAAATGTCAACGATCCATTTCGCGATGGTGTCGCCGACGCGTTGGTCACACATCCCAGGTTACGGCGCCTCGTCTGGATTGTGACTCGCAGGGACGCGTAACGTCTCGCAACGTGTCCCGGGCCGATTTGAGTAAGCAGCCGCAAGCGGTGGCCCGCATGTTCGATCAGGTGGCTCCCCGCTACGACTTCACCAATGATGTCCTTTCCCTCGGACAGACTCATTCGTGGCGTCGAGCATTGGTTCGGGCGATTGAGCCAAAAGTCGGCGATCGAATCTTGGATCTGGCTGCCGGAACTGGCACCAGTTCGGATCCGCTCGAACGAAGTGACGCCACCGTTGTGCCTTGTGATTTTTCCACCGGCATGCTTCAGGTCGGAAAGGTCCGCGCACCGTGGTTACCTTTCGTTGCTGGCGATGCGTTGGCTCTGCCCTTCCTGGACGATTCGTTTGATGCCGTCACGATTTCCTTCGGCCTGCGCAATCTGGTTGACGTACCAGCGGGGCTAGCCGAGATGCGCCGCGTCACCAAACCCGGCGGGCGCCTGGTCATCTGCGAATTCAGCAGTCCAGTTAATGATCTTTTTCGC
>JAHEXM010000046.1:0-3418 GCA_023252115.1 Micrococcales bacterium
CAGCTACGACTTCACGTTGTGGGTCGCCTTCGACGGCGCAAGTGATCCGGCCACGGTCAACGAGAGTGACCATCGCCGATGTCGCGCCATCATGGCTGGGGCGGGTCTTACTGCGTGGACGTGAGCTGCGGCTGGGCCGGACGCGCACATCGTCTTCGTCGAGCTGGCGACCGCTCATGCAATTTCCGTGCCAGTGACCATGCGGTTCCATGCATTCTCGAAGTTCGGCATCGTTTTGCTAGTTGCTTCAATGTTTCTTACTTGAACTCCGCGGACAGCAAGTCCGATGATCGCGCCAAATGTCGCCATTCGATGGTCGTGGTAACTGTCGACAACGGCAGAACGTAGTGGCCGCGGGTTTATTGCAATCCCGTCGTCGGTTGTCGATGCTTTTCCGCCGAGGCGCGTGATCTCGGCAACAAGCGCAGACAAGCGGTCAGTTTCATGGCCGGCAAGGTGAGCGATTCCGCGCAACCTGGACGGTGTCGTGGCGAGCGCGCAGGCAGCCGCAACAGTCGGAGTCAGTTCGCCGACATCGTGAAGATCGATGTCGATTCCAGACAGAACGTCGGGTCCGGTCACGACTAATCCGTCAGGTGTGAGTTCGGCCAGTCCGCCCATCTGTGCAAAGACGTCACGAATCGCGTCGCCGGCTTGCGTAGTTGTCATTGGCCAATCGGGAATCGTGACGCGTCCGGCTGTGACCATCGCCGCTGCGAGGAAGGCCGCAGCATTGGAAAGGTCTGGTTCGATTGCAATGTTTCCCAAATTGAGAGTTCCTGGCTCAACTGACCATGTTGCTGCTTTAACGTTGCTCGTATCTGTCGAGACAGTTGCGCCTGCCGCGCGCAACATCGCAACCGTCATGTCGATGTGCGGAAGCGATGGAACGTCTTCGCCCCGGTGGTGTACCACTAGGCCGTCGGTATAGCGAGCGCCCGCGAGCAACAAGGCACTGACGAATTGACTTGATGCAGATGCATCGATAGTGACGTCGCCGCCAGCAACCGCACCCGTGCCTCGAATCGTGAAGGGCAGTTGGTCATTGGCCGACTCAACAGCCACACCGAGATCACGCAACGCAGCGAGCATGACCGACATTGGCCGCTCGCGAGCTCTTTCGTCACCGTCAAAGGCGATCGATCCGTCGGCGATAGCTGCCGCGGCTGGTACGAAGCGCATCACGGTGCCTGCCAACCCGCAGTCCACCCGCGCGTCCCGGACCCAGGCGCCCGGCTCGATGGAGATGTCTTGCGAACCGGAACTGTCGGGTCTCGCAGTTTCGACCGTGGTGCCCAACGCAGCAAGGGCTCCGATCATCAGGTCGGTATCGCGAGCTATTAGTGGGTTGGCGATCGTGGAGGGGCCATCGCTGAGTGCGCCCAGGATTAGCGCTCGGTTGGTAATTGACTTGGAGCCAGGAACGGCCACGGTCGCAACGATCGGCCCGGTCGCCGTTGGCGCGTTCCAGAGCTGATCTCCCACGGTCGCAACCCTACCGGCGCGGGGTCGGGCACAATCAGTTGTTATGTGCGGCAGATACGTATCGGCGAAGGATCGTGCAGCGTTGCTCGAGGAGTTCTCGGCTGTCGCGGTGGATGACTATGAGTTGAAGCCCGACTTCAACGTCGCACCTAGCAAGAAGGTCTATGCCGTATTGCAGCGGGACGAACGACAACTTAGGACGGTCAAATGGGGACTCATTCCATCCTGGGCGAAGGATCCAAAGATCGGCAACCGGCTCAACAATGCGCGACTTGAGACAGCAGCTGAGAAGCCATCGTTTCGATCGGCATACAAGAAGCGCCGATGCTTGATACCTGCCGACGGGTATTACGAGTGGTACACGCTTGAAGCTGACAAACGTGCCGACGGGCGCAAAGCCAAGCCGAAGAAGCAGCCCTACTACATCCATCCGCGTGACGGGGCTGAGATGGCGATGGCTGGGCTGTATGAAATCTGGCGCAACAAAGAGATCGACGATGATGACGCTGCGGGGGCCTTCGTTTGGACTTGCACGATCTTGACAACCTCTGCCACCGATGATGTCGGCCGGATTCACGATCGAATGCCGCTATTAGTGAGCCCTGATCATTGGACCGATTGGCTTGATCCTGCGCTTGAGACTCCCGATCCGAGCGCGTTGACACCTGCTGCCCCAGGTCTACTTGAGGCCTATCCGGTTTCCACTGACGTCAATGTCGTTCGCAACAACGACCCGTCGTTGATCAAGCCCATCCCGCTTTCGACGCAGTGAGTTGATTGAGTCCACCTCCCGCTTTCCGCGCCCCCCCCCGGCACCGCTTTGCGCGTCTGGCGGTCCAAATGCACCGGCGTGTCTCGCCGGGCGGCGCGGAAAGCGGTGGGTGGAGGTCGAACCGGCTGGGAATGATTGCCGTCGAGGGGGTGTTCTGGGTTCGTGAGGGACGCCTCATGTCGACAAATGGGAGGGCCGGGATGCTCATCACCGCCGAATTTGCAGCCCAGCGGATCGGAGCCGTATCGGCCGAGCCGCAGACAGGTCTATCGTGGTTGACCATGGATCCGAATATGAGCGGTGCGGATCCGCAACCAGAGGACTCAACTGAGCCGGAAACCCCCGAACAGCAAGCTGCCCGATTTGAACGTGACGTCCTTCCACTGCTGGACACGCTTTATGCCGGTGCAATGCGAATGGCGCGTAACCCGGAAGATGCTTCGGATCTGGTACAGGAAACTGTCGAGCGGGCCTACAAGTCGTTCCATCAATTCAAGCCGGGTACGAATCTCAAAGCCTGGCTGTTTCGAATTCTGACTAACACCTACATCAATAGCTACCGCAAAAAGCAGCGTCAGCCTCTGCAGTCCTCCAGCGATGATGTCGAAGACTGGCAAATGGCATCGGCGCAGTCCCACACCTCGACCGGACTTCGGTCGGCCGAGGCAGAAGCACTCGATGGCCTCCCCGACGGCGACATCAAAGACGCCCTTGCCGCGATTCCCGAGGAGTTCCGCATCGCCGTGTATCTGGCAGATGTCGAAGGTTTTGCCTACAAAGAGATCGCCGAGATTATGGACACGCCCGTGGGTACGGTCATGTCCCGTCTTCACCGTGGCCGTGCGCAATTGCGGGATCATCTCGAGGAGTACGCGCGCGAACGCGGATTGGTATCAGCATCGTCGAATACCGAGGTCTCGTCATGAGTGAGGTTGCGCCGTGAGTGACGAAAACGCAGGCGACGTCGGGGTGAAACCGTGTGCGGACGGAGGTCCGTGCGGCGAGGCCGTTCAACACGTGTGGGATTACCTCGATGGCGAAATGGGTCCCGATGATTGCGCGCGGATCAAGGAACACATCGAATCGTGTCCACCTTGCGCAAAAATGTTCAGCGACGAAAAGAAACTCAAAGACGTTGTATCGCGGGCTTGCGGTTGCGAA
>JAHEXM010000046.1:3433-9382 GCA_023252115.1 Micrococcales bacterium
GGTCGGATCACTTCACGACTTGCTCAACTCAAAGCCGAACACTGCGGCAAAGCCGATTCACGCGTTGCGGAAACTGGCGCGCCGGACTGATTGAGCCGTTAGCGATGGGGCTGGCTGCAACACGGATCCTCGAACAGGCAGGATGGGGGCAGCTGTCCGAAACTGTGAAGGGAAGAACTATGGCGCTAGGTCCTGTCGAGGTCATGCTGGTCTCGTTTCCAGGAAGTCAATTCACTGGTGAAATTGCTCCAGCACTCGCCGCACTTGTCGATCGCGGCGAGATCAACATCATTGATCTTGCTTTCGTAATGCGTGGCGAAGATGATTCGCTCGCGTTCTTTTCGATCGATGAGCTTGATGGTGAAATTGTCGCTGGCGTAGTCGAGAACATCGGCGACACGATCGACCTGCTCAACGATGATGACCTCACCTCACTCGCGCAGTCGCTTGAGCTGGGTTCCTCGGCTGCGGTGATCGTCTTTGAGCACGCTTGGGCTCGCGAACTTGCAGCGGCCGTGGGTAACTCAAAGGGTCAGGTCATCTTCTCGGAACGTATCCCGCGCGATGTGGTTGAGGCCGCAGTCGCCGCTATCGCTAGCTAACCTCCGCAAACTGAAAGGACATAACAATGAGACGACGAGGCCCCGGACTACTCGGAACAATGTTGATCGCTGGCGGAACGGCCGCTGCGGTGGGCAACCACCAGCAGAAGAAGCAAGCCGCCGCGGCTGCGGACCAGCAGCAGGATCAGCAGACCCAGGAACAGTTGCAGCAGCAGCAAGACCAGATCAATCAGCTTCAAGCGCAGCAGGCTCCAGCGGCACCGGCCGCTGCTCCGGCTGCGGCTGATGATGACGATCTAGTCGGTCAGCTGACGAAACTTGCGCAAATGAAAGACGCGGGAGTACTTGATCAAGCTGAGTTTGACGCTGCCAAACAAAAGCTATTGGGAGCGTAAATACGTTTCGACTTCAGGCTGCGATCCCGGTGTGCGTGCGGTGTTACGCGTTGGGACGGCGGCCGTGATTGGCTTTGTTCTTCTTACGTGCACGACGCTTACGACCACGCTTGCTCATGATTGCTCCTGAAGATTGTGAACGGCTTGGTGTCAATCGTGCCACACGGAACTAGCGCGAGAGCCGCCGGTTAAGGGCCGATAGCACCGAACGGGCGGTTGCGTCTTCGCTGTCCCCACGCACAAGTGCACTGCCAACCAGCGATTTGGTGTGATCTCCGGCGAGCAACGTAACGATTGTCAGGGCCACATCGTGCCCCGATACATCCACGATTTGGGAACTTACGATGCTTGCTTCAGCGTCCAGAAGCGACGAAACAGCCGTCAACGTCGCCGCAGCCACGATCGCTGTGCGATCCGGTGCATCGCCTGCACTGGTACCAGTCAGGACTTGACCGTTAAGTGCCATCGTCGCTGTTGCTTCGATCCAGTCTCCATCGGCCTTGATCGCGATTGAGGTCAAAGCTGGGCGCGGAGTTCCGTAGGCGAGCGGGTCGTCGACTGGATCGACCGAATCCTCGCCCTGGCCCACCAGCGAAAGCCGCCGGCTCGACGCCAGACGTAGTGGCTCTCGCGGTTCGTCGGACTCGTCCACGTCTCGCAGCCTAGAGCCTTGGACTTAGCCACGTCCGTGGAACGGGCCTCCCGGCGCGCCGTGCCCGCCAGATACGCTCCAAGCGTGCCGAATTCGCTGCTTAATTCCCTGCTTGTGGCCAACCGAGGCGAAATCGCCCGCCGGATCATCCGGACGGCGAATCGACTAGGTATTCGCACCGTCGCGGTGTATTCCGAGGCCGACGCCGATTTGCCGTTTGTCGCTGAAGCAGATGAGGCAATTGAGATCGGACCGCCGCAGCCTGCGGACTCGTACCTCAATGCAAGCGCGATATTGACCGCCGCCGCGCAAGCTGGCGTCGCCGCGATCCATCCCGGATACGGCTTCCTTTCCGAGAACGCTGACTTCGCTCAGGCGGTTGAAGACGCGGGACTTATTTGGGTCGGACCGGCACCTGAATCGATGCGGGCCATGGGCGACAAGATCGCGGCCCGCAACCTGATGTCAACTGCCGGCGTCCCCGTCGCCCTCGGAACACCCGAGCCAGTCCCTGACGTGTTCCAAGCACTTGGCGAGGCTCAACGAATTGGCTATCCAGTCATGGTCAAGGCGGCTGCCGGTGGTGGCGGTATCGGCATGTCGGCGGCGCACAATGACGACGAATTGAAAGCGGCGTTCGAAACTGCGCGATCGCGAGCCGAGCGGTTCTTTGCCGACCCATCGATTTTGCTTGAGAAATATGTTCCAGTTGCTCGCCACGTTGAGGTTCAAATTCTTGGACTTGCAGACGGTCGAATCGTGGCCTTAGGCGAACGTGATTGCTCCGTGCAGCGGCGCCATCAAAAGGTGGCGGAAGAAGCTCCATCACCGGCGGTGACCGGTGCACTTCGCGAACAGCTTTTGGGTGCCGCTATCAAGGCTGGTGAAGCAGTCAATTACCGGAATGCCGGGACGGTCGAGTTCCTTCTTGACACGGCCAGTGGCGAGCTTTCGTTTCTCGAGATGAATACGCGCTTGCAGGTTGAACATCCCGTTACTGAAATGGTGACCGGGCTTGATCTGGTTGAAGAACAACTGCGAATCGCATCGGGACTTGCGCCGACCTTTGACCCGGACAAGTTGCCGCCGCCGTCGGGCCACTCGATCGAAATGCGCATCTACGCCGAAGATCCCAAGAGATTCCTTCCAGGCCCAGGCGCAATCACCGATTGGGTCGAGCCGACTGGTGAAGGAGTGCGCGTCGATTCGGGGTACGCGCCTAATACGACCGTAACGCCGTTTTATGACCCGCTGTTGGCAAAGCTCATTGTTCATGGCAAGGATCGATCCGAGGCTCTTGACCGTGCTCGCAAAGCAGTTCGGGAGTTCGCGGTAGCCGGGCCGAAGAACAACCTGGAGTTTTTTACTGAGCTCTTGGACAACGCCGATTTCGTGTCAGGGGCTTACGACTGCAAGATCGTCGATCGAATGCGTGCCAAGCAGCCGTAGCAGTGAGACAGCGGATCACGATGTTTGGTTGGATGACCTCATAACGATTCGCACACAACGAGGAGGCCCCGTGGCTGAGGTTCGAGCAGAGATGACCGCCAACGTGTGGAAGGTGCTCGTTGCTCAAGGTGACACCGTGGCCGACGGCGACACTCTCGTGATCCTTGAATCCATGAAGATGGAGATTCCTGTCATCGCCGAAGGCGGCGGCACCGTGAGCGCCGTTGCAGTTGCTGAAGGCGACGTCGTGCAAGAAGACGACCTCATCGCAACCGTCGACTAACTCGCCATCTCCTGTGCTTTGCGCGCCTCCTGGCGAGACACGCCGGGCGTTTCGAACCGGGCGGCGCAGGAAGCTGGCCGGGCGGCGCGGAAAGCCGGGGCTAAGAGGTGAGGGTTCCGTGTTCGGAACAGCGCGCCGTCCAGCCGGTCGGAAACACTTGAACGACCATGCGCCGCTTGCACTGGGTGCAGAAGCGTGGCGGCTCTAGATCGAGCGCTTCATTGCAGCCTTGGTGTGAACCTTCGTCAGCCGGTTTCCCGCAGCGCCCGCAATACTCGGTCGTCACGGTTGCGTTCTCAGATGAGGTCAACACAAACCAAACCGAACAGGCCAATGAGCACAATGATGGAAACCCAACCGAGGAATTTACGGTTCATCATCATGGCGGACTCCCTCTATCAGCTCCGGCGACGGTGACGGTGACTACAGCGTGTCTGACAACGCTTTGACCGGCATCCGCAGATCCGTTAGTAACTCGAGATCCGAAGTAGCTGGTCGTCCAAGGGTCGTCAGGTAGTTGCCAACAATGACTGCATTGACGCCGCCTAGCAAACCGTCGCGAGTTCCCAGGTCACCCAATGTTATTTCCCGGCCGCCCGCGTAACGCAGAATCGTGCGAGGCAACGCCAAGCGAAACGCACCGATCGTCCGCAAAGCGTCGGCTGAATCCATGACTGGTATGTCGGCAAATGGGGTACCCGGACGTGGGTTCAAGAAGTTCAGGGGCACTTCGTGTGGCAACAGTTCAGCAAGTTGACCAGCAAACTCAGCGCGCTGTTCCAGTGACTCGCCCATGCCGACGATGCCGCCGCAGCACACCTCCATGCCCGAGTCCCGCACCATGCGCAACGTTTCCATTCGTTCTTCCCAGGTGTGGGTGCTGACGACCTTGGGGAAGTACGAAGCAGCAGTTTCAAGGTTGTGGTTGTACCGGTGAATCCCCATGGCAACAAGTTCGTCGACTTGCTCCTGGGTCAAGATTCCCAGTGATGCAGCGACGTTGATGTCGACTGCTTCCTTGATGGCTTTGACGCCCTCACGCATTTGATTCATTAATCGCTCGTCGGGGCCTTTGACGGCTGCGACGATGCAGAATTCGGTCGCGCCCGTGGCTGCAGTTTCTACTGCGGCTTTGACCAGGCTGGGAATATCGAGCCACGCGCCGCGGACTGGTGAGGCAAACAATCCCGACTGCGAACAGAAATGACAATCCTCCGGGCAGCCGCCCGTCTTCACCGAAACGATGCCTTCGACTTCGACCTCGGGACCGCACCACTTCATTCGCACGTCGTGCGCCAGGGCGAGCAGATCGCCGAGCTTGTCGTCGGGCAATTCAAGGATTTGGAGCACTTGCGCCTCGTTCAGGCCGACCCCACGGTCGAGGACTTGTTCCCGTGCAATCGCCAAGACGTTGCTAGTCACACATTCCTCCGTGGGTTGAATCGTTGAGTGAAGTCTGCCCCATCGAAGTGGCCTCCCAGGTGTGGGGCCAGGCCAGCGCGAGCTGCGGCAAGAAATTCGTCGGTTTGCAATTTGGCTGCATCGTCTTCAATTGCGCCGCTGATTGGCGCGCCAAGCTGCACCGCCAGATCACCCAGATTGGATCTACAAGCAAGGTCTGGTTCGGCTGGCCAGCGTCCAAGGACAACGCCTTTGGCTTCAAATCCACGTCGTCTCAGTGCCTCAATAGTCAACGCGGTGTGATTGAGGGTGCCCAGCTCTGGGTCGGCCACAACAACTACTTGCGCTCCGGTGTCGTGGGCGATATCAGCGATCGTCGTGCCGTCATCATCAAATTCAACGAGCAAGCCGCCCGCACCTTCAATCAACACGAGGTCGTGCTCGGTTGCCAAGTCGGCAATGTAGTCGGCGACACTGGCTCGACTCGGCGGGGCGATGCCGCTCAAGCGCGCAGCAGCGGCTGGCGCCAGCGCATCCGGGTATCGGACCAGTTCGTGAATGTCCCCAACCGCGCTCAACCTACTGATGGTGTCGAGGTCACCCACTTCATCACGCTCAACACCTGACTGCGCCGGTTTGACGACAGCGACGGACTCACCTCGATCCCGCGCTAGTGCTGCAATCGCCGCTGTCACAATGGTTTTGCCCACTCCAGTACCGGTACCGGTAACCACCAAACAAGTTCCGGTCATGCAGCCAACGTTACGTGAGGAGCCTGAAGAGACTATCGGGTCGCCATGGAATCGTGAGCTTGCTGCAGACCGCGCGTAGCGAGTTCGAGATCAGCCTCAGACAAATCAGCGCGAGCCGTAATGCGCAACCGCGAGACGCCATCCGGTACCGAAGGCGGACGAAAACAGCCAACGCGGACGCCGGAATCCGCGCAAACTGCGGCAGCATCCACGGCAGCAGTCGGATCGCCGACAAGCACAGAAGTGACCGCGCCGACGGGTGTTGTTACGTTCCATCCGATTTGGCTCGCGAGCGCGCTCAATGCCTCGGCGTTGGATCGCACGGACTTGGCGAGCTGTGGTTGTTCGGACAAGATGCTCAGTGCCGCAAACGCGGCACCTGCACTGCTCGGCGCGAGCCCGGTATCGAAAATGAAAGACCGAGCAGCGTTGAGAATGTGTTCGACGACCTCGC
>JAHEXM010000409.1 GCA_023252115.1 Micrococcales bacterium
CCTACGTTCGCGAGAACTTCTTCAATCGCGATCCGCGCACTGCGGCCATGGTCGCAGGTATGAGCGACGACGAGATCTGGAATCTCAAGCGGGGCGGCCACGATTACAACAAGCTCTATGCCGCCTACGCGTCGGCGGTCGCGCACAGAGGTCAGCCCACCGTGATCCTGGCGCACACCATCAAGGGCTACACCCTGGGTTCGCACTTCGAAGGCCGCAACTCAACACACAACATGAAGAAACTCACTCAAGAAGACTTACTCGCGTTCCGCGATCGCCTTGAACTGCCAATTCCGGACGCCGATATCGATGTCACGCTGCCGCCGTATTACCACCCAGGTGAAAGCAACAGCGATATCGAATACATGGTTGAACGCCGTAGAGCCTTGGGCGGGTTCTTACCGAATCGTCGCGCTACCGCCAAGCCGCTGGTATTGCCCGGAGACAAGGTGTACGACGTCGTCCGACGCGGTTCAGGCACCCAAGAAGTTGCCACCACTATGGCGTTTGTTCGCCTGTTCAAAGAACTGCTCAAAGATGCAAACGTGGGACCACGCTGGGTGCCCATCATTCCCGACGAAGCACGTACATTCGGCATGGACGCAATGTTTCCAACGCAAAAGATCTACAACCCAGCTGGACAGCTCTATCAGTCAGTCGACCGCGAACTGATGCTGTCGTACCAAGAGAGCACCAAGGGACAAATTCTGCACGAGGGCATCACCGAAGCAGGCTCAACGGCATCATTCATTGCCGCCGGCACTTCGTATGCCACTCACGGCGAACACATGATTCCCGTGTACGTCTTTTATTCGATGTTTGGGTTCCAAAGGACTGCTGATTCGCTCTGGGCTGCGATGGATCAGATGGCCCGCGGCTTCTTGCTCGGCGCAACCGCCGGTCGAACGACTCTGAATGGCGAAGGACTGCAGCACGAAGACGGCCAGTCTCATCTGTATGCCGCGACGAATCCTTCTGTCGTCGCGTACGACCCGACTTACGGATATCAGATAGCGCACATCGTCAAGGACGGCTTGCGCAGAATGGTCGGTCCCGACAGCGAGGACATCTTTTACTACCTGACTGTCTACAACGAGCCGTACCCGCAACCGGCGGAGCCTGAGGGTCTTGACGTGGCCGCGTTGCTCGCAGGGATGCACCTCATTCGTGAAGCAGCACCCGAGGCAGTCGGACCGCGCGCCCAATTGTTGGCATCCGGTCCAGCGGGTTTGTGGGCACTAGATGCTGCCAACTTGCTGGCCAACGACTGGGGTGTCCACGCCGACGTTTGGTCAGTGACCAGTTGGAACGAAATGCGGCGAGATGGATTGCAAGCAGATCGCGCAAACCTCCTTGCCCCCGAGGCAGAACCACTCGTTCCATTCGTCACTCGGCAACTCGCTGGTCGGGCCGGACCAGTTATCGCTGTCTCGGACTACATGCGAGCTGTGCCAGATCAAATCGAGTCATGGGTACCAACCGATTACGCGTCGCTAGGAACGGACGGTTGGGGGCGATCGGACACCCGACCGGCATTGCGTCGCTATTTCATGGTTGATGCTGAATCAATAACGGTTCAAACTCTTGCGCTGCTCGCCGATCGCGGCGAGATTCCGAAGTCCACCGTCACGGCTGCTCTGCAGCGCTACAACCTGAGTTGATCATGCAGTTGTTGTCGTCATCAACGCCTGCTTTTGCGAAATAGCTGATCGAACTCAACAACAACTGCATGATCAACAGTGGGACCTAGCCAAGCACCTAGGAATCCATCCGCCAGGCCAACACTTCTGCACCGTCAGGCCCTGCACGCAGTGTAGGTGCCCCGGCAGCCGTGAGTCGGGCTGAATCGCCTTCGGCCAGAGCGCCAACACCTTCAAGTTCCACGGTCCCGCGAGCGACGTAGAGGTGAACCATCGGCGCATCCGGAAGCGGAACTGCTTTATCGGGGTCAAGGCGAACAACGGAGAGCCCAGCACCAGACTGGCGAATACGAATAGCTCGCTCGTCGGCATCCTTGCTCCGCCCTGATGCAATGACTGACCACGTATTAGGCCGCATCGACTCATTGATGTCGAGCTGCTCGTAGCCCGGATCGATTCCTGACTCATCAGGCAACACCCACATCTGAATGAAGTGCACCGGTCTGTCGTGAACCGACTCACCAGTCAAGCGCCAAGAATCGTTCTTTTCTGAGTGCAGGATTCCGCGACCAGCAGTCATTCGTTGCGCCAGGCCTGGATAAATCAGACCGTTGTTGCCTTCAGAATCTTGATGTACGAGTGCTCCCTCAAGCACCCAGGTCACAATCTCCATATCGCGGTGGGGATGGGTATCAAAGCCAGTGCCTGGCGCGACGATGTCGTCATTTGTTACAAGCAATGAACCGAAATGAGTGTTCCCCGGTTCGTAATGCGCGCCGAAAGAAAAACAGTGGTGCGAATCGAGCCAGGACGTCTGAGTTCGGAACCGCTGGTCCTTTCGGCGGATATCGACTGCACTCATGCCGTCCA
>JAHEXM010000410.1 GCA_023252115.1 Micrococcales bacterium
CGATTTCTTCATTTGCTACATCGGTGTTCTGTGGCCACTGTGGGATGCGAAGCGTCAATGCCTCATCTCCGACAAGGCAACAGGAGCAGTTGTCTACAAGGACTAAGTGCACACCTTTCAGCACAAGGTGGAACATCGTTGAGGCTATAGCGACGACGATGTTCCACCTTGCTGTTTATGACGTCAGGCGGGTGGCGACGAGGTCAGCAAGCAGGCGCCCACGGCGAGTTAGCACGATCCAGTTGTGCGCTAGCAACTGATCGTTGATCAGGCCCTCGCGTGCAAGGGCACTTATTTCCGGGAGTAAATCCGGACCGAATTCGGTCATCTGAATTCCGTCAGCCAATCGAATACGCAGCATCAGCTCCTCCACCGATTGGGCCTCGTCTGTGAGGACCTCGCGGCCAGCGCCGGGACTTCGCCCCGCCGCGAGGGCGGTCGAATAAGTTGCCGGGTTCTTGACATTCCACCACCGCACGCCGCCTATGTGGCTGTGCGCCCCGGGACCGATCCCCCACCAATCGTCGCTGCGCCAGTAGCCCATATTGTGCCGACACTGACCGCCCGGCATCGCCCAGTTCGAGATCTCGTACCACGTCAAGCCGGCGTCGGTTAGCAGGTCATCCACAATCTCGTATCGATCGGCCAAGACGTCATCGTCCGGGCGCGTGAGTTCACCGCGTGCGACTTGCGCGCCCATGCGAGTACCCGGTTCCACCGTGAGCGAATAGGCCGAAACATGGCTCGGCGCAGCGCTCAACGCAGTCTCAACCGAGAGTCGCCAGTCGTCGTCTGACTCACCGGGTGCTCCGTAAATCAGATCCAGGCTCACCTGGTCGAAACCCGCTTCACGCGCCCACTGGGCTGCTTCGACCGGACGGCCAGGGGTGTGGACCCGATCCAGAACTGCCAGCACATGTGGCACTGCGCTTTGCATACCCAAGCTGATTCGATTGAATCCGCCCTCGCACAATGCCGTCAGCGACTGCCGATCGACCGATTCGGGATTGGCTTCGGTGGTGACTTCCGCATTGACGGCGAGCCCGAATTCGCTATCGATCGCGTGCAGAACAGACACCAAGTCTTGCGGCGGCAGAAGCGTCGGTGTGCCGCCGCCAAAAAACACCGTGTCCACAGCTACATCACGCTGACCGAGCACCTGTCGGGCCAGCCGAATCTCGGCGACTGCGTCGTCCACAAATGTTGCTGGCGACGCGCCCGCTAACGCTCCTGGCACATAGGTATTGAAGTCGCAGTAACCACAGCGCGTCGAGCACCACGGAACGTGCACATACACGCCGAAGGGGCGTTTCCCAAGTTCCGCAAACGCGGAGTCAGGTAACGCCCCATCGGTGGGGACTGGGTCCCCGTCAGGTAGTTGCGGCAGTGGATTCGCCTCTTACGTGTAGAGCGAGTCGAGAAGATCCTTGTACTTCTCTTCCACAACCTTGCGCTTGACCTTCAAACTCGGAGTCAATTCGCCTTCCTCGATCGTGAAGTCACGGTCAAGGATCTCGAACTTCTTGATCTGCTCCCACTTATTCAGTCGCGAGTTCAGTTCAGTAACCGCTGTATCAATCTCGGCGTTCATCTGTGGGTCCTTCGACAAGGCCGCGAGGTCAGTCGGCTTGCCGTGTGCCTTTGCCCATGCCGTCGCTGCATCAGGGTCAAGGGTGATGAGGGCGCTGACGAACTTACGGTTGTTAGCGTGCACCACCATGTTGCCTGCAAGGCCGGTAATGGCCTTGAACTGTGACTCGATCGCCGACGGTGCAACGTACTTTCCACCGGAAGTCTTGAACAGATCCTTCTTGCGGTCAGTAATACGCAAGCGACCCATTGAGTCGATCTCGCCGATATCACCTGTTGCGAAGTAACCCTCACCAACAAATACCTCGTCGGTGGCTTCCTTCTTGTTGTGGTAGCCGCGCATGACTCCCGCACCACGAACCAAAATTTCACCGTCGCTGGCGATCTTGATTTCAGTACCGGGAGCAACTTCACCTACGGTGCCGAACTTCTGGTTATCCGGGCGCACAATCGAAACAACTGCACTGGTTTCGGTCAGGCCGTACCCCTCAAGTACGGGCATCCCAGCTGCGGCAAAGAACTCCGCAACCTCACCGGCAAGCGGTGCAGAACCCGAGATGAAGAAGCGGATACGTCCGCCAAGGCGTGCCTGAATCTTGGACAGCACCAACTTGTTAGCCAGAGCGTGCTTTGCAGCAAGTACGCCGCCTGGCTTCTTGCCCGTGCTGATCTCGGCATTGACATATTCCTTGCCGACTCCGACCGCCCAGCCGAAGAGTTTGGCCTTTGTGCCACCTTCGGCAGTTGCTGCGGAGTTCACTGCGGCGTAGACCTTCTCGAAGATGCGTGGAACGGCACCCATGAACGTTGGTTGCACGATTGGCAGGTTGGTCACGATGTTGGGCACGGTGCCATCAATTGCTGTAACGAAGCCAACCTGAAGTTGAGTTGCAATCAACACACTGCCGAACACGTGAGC
>JAHEXM010000411.1 GCA_023252115.1 Micrococcales bacterium
GGCGAAGGCCTAGCGGCGATCGCGACTGCTTTGCTCATGCGGACACCCGCTATCCCGGCGCCGTCGGGCCCGTCTGCCCCTAACCGGTAGCGTTCGCGCTATGTCTTCTCAACTTTCGGATGCCGCAAAGGCTCTTATCGATAGCCCAACATTCGCCGTTCTCGGAACCGTTGAACCAGATGGTGCGCCACATTTGTCGGTTGTATGGGTGACGCGCGACGGCGACGAACTGCTCGTCTCAACGGTTGAAGGCCGCAAGAAGCACCTCAACCTGGTTCAGGACCCGCGATGCTCGATTCTGCTCAATCCTGATGATGCGCCCTACACCTATTTGGAAGTGCGCGGCATTGTCACGATGACAAAAGAAGGTGGCCGCGAACTCATCGACCGGTTGGCCAACAAGCACCATGGCGTTGACCGCTATACCGCCGATGACGGTACAGACAACGTGCGCGTGGTCGTGCGCATCACTCCGACCAAAATTGTCGAAAGAGGACTGTGACTCTGAGGCTCTACGACACAGCAACTCGATCGGTACGCGATTTCGCGCCGATCGAGCCTGGTCGAGTGTCGATGTACCAGTGCGGAGCGACTCCACAGTCGGCACCACATATTGGTCACATCCGTGCCGGTGTCGTCTTTGACTTGTTGGCGCGTTGGCTCAAACGCAAGGGCCTCGAAGTTGCTCTAGTCCGAAATGTCACCGACATCGACGACAAGATCCTTGCCAAAGCCGAGTCTGAAGAACGGCCATGGTGGGCGGTCGCGGCATTTTATGAACGCGAATTTCGTCAGGCCTATGACGTACTCGGCTGCCTGCCGCCGACGATCGAACCGCGCGCTACGGGTCATGTCACACAGATGGTCGAAATGATGCAACAACTCATCGATAACGGTCATGCGTATGCATCCGAAGGTGACGTGTACTTCGATGTTCAGTCTTTCGACTCATACGGTGCGCTGTCCGGGCAGCGCCTCGACGACCTTTTGCCGGCCGCAGACACCGACACCAGTGCTCGCAAACACGATCCGCGTGACTTCGCATTGTGGAAAGCAGCCAAACCGGGCGAACCGTCATGGCCCACACCGTGGGGACCAGGGCGACCCGGCTGGCACTTGGAGTGCTCCGCTATGGCACGCACCTATCTGGGCCCGATCTTCGACATTCACGGCGGCGGCCGCGATCTCGTTTTCCCGCACCACGAGAACGAGATTGCTCAGTCCACCTGCGCTGGCGACGAGTTCGCTCAGTTCTGGGTTCACAACGCTTGGGTAACTACGGCTGGCGAAAAGATGAGCAAATCGCTGGGCAACTCGCTGGTCGTATCCGAGGTGTTAACCAAGGTTCGACCGATTGAACTTCGTTGGTACTTGATTGGTGCTCACTACCGGAGCAACCTCGAATTCTCTGACGAGGCGCTGGCCGAAGCTGCCGCAAGCTTCCAGCGGATCGAGAACTTCTTGCAACGTGCGCGAGATGTGTTAGCTGGCTCGGATGAACGACACAACTGGGTGCAGTTCCTGCCGCAAGCATTCACCGAAGCGATGGACGATGACTTGTCAGTGCCTGCCGCCCTCGCCGTTCTGCACGAGGAAGTCACTGCTGGAAACCGGTTGCTTGCCGAAGGAGAGAGGTCGGCGATTGATATTCCGGCGCTTACCGAGACAGTGGTCTCGGTGCGAATGATGCTCGATGCGCTCGGAGTCGATCCATTGAATGAACAGTGGGCGAGCGGGTCGGCAACGGACGGCCGCCTAGAGGGCGCGCTCGATTCGTTGGTACAGGCTGAGCTTCAAGCGCGTGCAGCTGCACGCGATAGCAAAGACTTCACGACTGCGGATGCCATCCGCGATCGACTAGCGGCCGCTGGGATCACGATTGAGGATTCTTCTGGCAGCTCACGATGGACGTTGGGAAACTAAGAATGGCCGGGAATTCGAAACGTAAAGGTGCCGTCCGTAAGCCCGGCGTTAAGAAACCGCGCACAGTCGGATCCGGTTCTGAACGAAGACGAGGACTTAAGGGAAAAGGTCCGACGCCAAAGGCCAAAGATCGCGTTGGACACAAGGCGCACCGCAAGAGTGCTGCTGACGAAAAGCGTTCAGCGAAAGAGGCAACAGGAAAATCGAATCAGCGGCGTAAACGTGTCACTACAACAAGCAGCCGGCGTGATGGAGCCGACCTCGTTCTTGGTCGCAACCCAGTGGTCGAGGCGCTTGCCGCAAAAGTGCCGTCAACGCAGTTGCACGTATTGCGATACATCGATTCGGATCCACGTGTCAAACAAGCAATGGCGAGTGCTCTTGCATTGGGAATTCCAATTCTTGAGTCGTCACGCAATGAACTCGACGACCTAGCCGAAGGCTTGCCACACCAGGGACTTGCGCTGGTCGTGAAGCCGTACACGTATGCATCTCTGAGTGACTTGCTCGCGCTCGACTCGGAAAGAGATCCGCTTCTATTGGTTGCGCTCGACGGCGTCACCGACCCACGCAACCTTGGTG
>JAHEXM010000047.1 GCA_023252115.1 Micrococcales bacterium
TTCAAGCGTAAATGTCGGTGGATTGGGCCGTTAGCGTGCAAATGCTGCATCGATCTCGACAGAGTTCTACTCGTGCTGATCAAGCGAATGATTGTCACGGCTCTTGCTGCAGGTTTCGTTGCCGTCAGTCTGGTCGGGATTGCGACACCCGCGTCAGCGGTGGCATCGGTCGATTGCAAGAAGGAAGTTCACGGTCCGGATCTAGAGGCGGCAAGAATCATCCTGAAGGTCGGCCGAAATCTTCATGCACGTCCGCGGATCATTTTGTCGGCGTTCGAAACGGCTTGGGTTGAGTCGCGTGTCAACAATTGTTTCAACGGGTATGGAACTTCGGTCGGTGTGTTCCAACAGATCAACGCATGGGGGACATTCGAACAGCGCACGGATGTTCGGTTCGCTGCGCGCTCGTACTACAAGCTTGCGATCGTGTATTTCCGGGCGCATCGGGACAAGACTGCCGGGCAGATCGCACAGGCAGTTCAGCGCTCGGCGTTCCCACTTCGCTATGACCAATGTCAGGCCACCGCAAACGCGCTGTTGCTGACGACAACTCGCAAACTCGAACGAGAACTTGCCCTTAAAGCTGCCAGTCAATCGGCTCGGCGTCTTGCGCTGACAAGAGTTCATTCACGCGGCTAAACGGCGCCGATCCGAAGAATCCGCGATCGGCGGACATCGGACTTGGATGAACGCTTTGAACGGTTGGCGTTTGACCAAGAACCGGTTGCAGAGTCTGCGCATCGCGGCCCCACAGAACGGCCACGAGCGGTTGGTCGCGCGCAACAAGGGCGCGGATTGCTTGCTCGGTAATCGGTTCCCAACCTTTGCCACGATGTGATGCGGGTGCGCCGGGCGCAACCGTCAAAACTCGGTTGAGCAACAAGACTCCGCGTTGAGCCCACGGACGAAGATCACCGTTCTTCGGAGTCTCGATACCAACATCGTCCTGGAGTTCCCGAAAGATGTTTTGCAGACTCCGTGGCAACGGCGAAACATCGGGGCGTACGGAAAAAGACAAACCCATGGCGTGGCCGGGTGTGGGGTACGGGTCCTGGCCAACAATCAACACTCGCACTGCGTCAAATGGCTCGGTAAACGCACGCAGCACGTCATCCCCGGCAGGCAAATACCCACGTCCGGCAGCCACCTCGCTGCGCAAGAAGTCACCCATTCCGGTGATGGACTCACCCACTGGCGCAAGTGCAGTCGCCCAGCCAGGATCAACAAGCGTTTGCCAGCGTTGTTGTGTTTGAGAGTTAGTAGACACCGTCGTCCTCGAACGGCGAGATGAGTTGACGCAAAGAAGAAGCCAGTGTTTCCCGTTGTTTTTGCGGAAGGTTTGCAAGCAATGCGCGTTCATGCGTAAGCAGATCTTCGAGGGCGCCGTCGACTCGTACTCGACCCTCTTTCGTAAGACTCACTTGCACGCCGCGCTTGTCGCGTGGGTCGGGGGAACGAGACACAAGGGCGGCGGATTCGAGGCGATCTATTCGATTGGTCATCGTGCCGCTCGTAACAAATGTCGCAGCCGACAACGCTCCCGGCGACAAGGCGTAGGGCGGACCTTCGCGCCGTAGCGCGGCTAACACGTCGAACTCCCACGTTTCAAGGTCGTGTGCGGCGAAGGCTGATCGGCGTGCACGATCCAGGTGGCGAGAGAGCCGACTGACCCGGGACAACACTTGCAGCGGTGCAACATCGAGATCTGGTCGTTCTCGCTGCCACGCAGCAACAAGCTGGTCGACTTGGTCGGGGCTTGGTTCGTTCGTCACTGATCAGTGGCCAATCAGTCTTTACCGCGTTTGCCTGGCGAAGGTTTCGGATCAAGATCCGACAATCCGTTCCACGCAAGATTGGTCAGGTGTGCCGCGACTTCTTCCTTCTTCGGCTTGCGGACATCGACCCACCACTGCCCAGTGAGCACGACCATGCCAACCAACATTTGGGTGTACATAGGCGCCCATTTTTTGGGGTACCCACGTTCGGAGAATTGGCTGGCCAGAATGTTTTCCACCCGTTCAGCGACTGACTGGATCGTGCTCGCAAAGCTGCCTTCGACCAATCCAGGCGGCGAGTCGCGTACCAGCACCCGGAAGCCGTCAGTCGAAACCTCGACGTAGGTAAGGAATGCCACCGCACAGGACTCAAGCATTGCTCGTGGGTGATCCGGGGTGAGTGAGTCCAACATAAGATCAATGATCAGATTGACTTCGCGATCGACGACTACCGCGTATAGACCTTCTTTGCCGCCGAAGTGTTCATAGACCACAGGTTTGGAAACCTTGGCCTCAGCGGCAATCTCTTCGACGGTGACGGCCTCATAGCCCTTGGCGGCGAAGAGAGCCCGGCCAACGTCGACTAGCTGTTCGCGGCGTTGACTGCCGGACATGCGAATTCGAGCCGGTCTCGGGGAATTCGCACCCGTTGATGATTCGTCAACTACATCCACGAGCCGCAGTCTGCCACTGCGATCAGCCCTGCTCTGGGTGGGTCGATCATTTCGCTGATTGCCGCCCACAATCCGCGCTACTGGTGAGTATCAGTCGAATATGACTGATACTCACCAGTAGGGCGGCATAGGCAACGCCATAGAGTGTCCCCGCTGCGGCGACGGGACCTTGGCTTCGTCCGCCGCCGCCGGTCCCCGTTGGTGTAACTGGCAACACTCCGGCCTTTGGTGTCGTGTATTCCAGGTTCGAATCCTGGGCGGGGAGCCCCACAACCGTCGCTTCGCGGCTATCGTCTCGACGTGGCTTCTCTACCTGATACCCCAGCGCCAGTCCGGCCAGCTCTCGTCGTCGTCTTGGCTGCGGGCGAAGGCACCCGAATGAAATCTGACCTCGCCAAGGTGTTGCACCCGATATTGGGGCGGCCGATCATCGGTCATGTACTGGCAACCGTGGCGGAAATTGAACCCGCTCAGACGGTCATTGTGGTCGGACATCAGCGCGAGCGGATGACTCAATACGTCACGGACGAGTTTCCTGACGTGCACGTTGCTGTTCAGGACAAGCAACATGGAACAGGGCATGCGGTTCGGTGTGCACTTGATTCACTCAGTCAGGCGGGTGCTGAGGTGGCAAACGGACCCGTTCTGGTGATTGCTGGTGACACACCGCTGCTCACCGCCCAGACTCTTAGCGCCCTACTCGCGCAACACGTTGCCGCGCATGCCGCCGTCACGGCGTTGTCGGCAGAATTCGAAGACCCAACCGGCTATGGACGCATTGTTCGGGACCGCAATGGTGTGGTGCAGGGAGTCGTCGAACACAAGGATGCAACAGAGGGCCAACGCGCAATCCGCGAAGTTAATTCGTCGATGTATGCCTTTGATTTCGATGTTCTGAAGGACGCAGTCAACAAACTCAACACCGACAATGCTCAGGGTGAGGAATACCTGACCGATGTCTTGGCGATTGCCCGCGGCGAAGGAAAATTCATCCAGGCGCACATCGCTGTCAATGTCACCGAAATTCATGGTGTGAATGATCGGATCCAACTTGCGGCAGCGAGCAAGATTCTTCGAGATCGAATCGTGAACGAGCACATGCGCAATGGCGTAACGATCGTCGATCCAGCGAGTACCTGGATTGAGCCTGGCGCAACCATTGGCACTGATGTGACTGTCCATCCGAATTGCCAAATCGATGCTGATTCGCAAATCGCCAGTCGTGCGGTGATCGGACCCGATACGACACTGATTGCAACGGTGGTTGGCGAAGACGCCCACGTTTTGCGCAGTCATTGTTTGGGTGCGGCCATCGATGCTGGGGCCTCAGTTGGTCCGTTTACGTTTTTGCGCCCGCGTGCTCACTTGATGCCGGGCTCGCGGGTCGGGGCCTACGTCGAAATCAAGAACAGCACCGTCGGCATTGACAGCAAGGTGCCGCATCTGTCTTACGTCGGGGATGCCGATATTGGCGAGGGAACGAATATCGGTGCCTCGACAGTGTTCGTTAACTACGACGGGGTGAACAAACACCGCACAGTTGTCGGGGACCATGTGCGGGTCGGTAGCGATTCCATGCTCGTTGCACCTGTTGAAATTGGTGACGGCGCCTACACGGCGGCTGGATCGGTGGTAACCGAAGACGTCCCACCTGGTGCTTTGGCTATCGGCCGGGCTCGCCAAAAGAACGTCGAGGGTTGGGTGCAAGACAAACGACCGGGGACCGAGTCGGCTCAAGCTGCAACCGACGCGGACGAGGGCAACGCCACACCGGGGTGACCCCGGTCATCGCGGAAATCACCGATCTGGGGGAGACTGAACCCGTGGGCGAAATCACGCGGATCCAGCAAAAGCGACTGATGCTGTTCGGCGGTCGCTCCCATCCTGAATTGTTTGAGGCCGTCGCTGCCCAACTTGGCACCGAATTGACGCCCATGAGCGCACGTGACTTTGCCAACGGCGAGATCTTCGTTCGGTTCCACGAGAGTGTCCGTGGCTGCGATGCCTTTGTGATGCAGAGCCACTGCGCGGATATCAACACCTGGATCATGGAACAACTGATCATGGTGGACGCGCTCAAGCGGGCATCGGCAGAACGCATCACGGTGGTCACTCCCTTCTATGGCTATGCGCGACAAGATAAGAAGCACCGCGGCCGTGAGCCAATTACTGCCCGACTCATGGCTGATCTGTTCAAGGCTGCGGGCGCTGACCGGTTGATGACTGTCGATTTGCACACTTCGCAGATCCAGGGATTCTTTGACGGTCCGGTCGATCACCTGTTCGCGTTGCCACTGCTTGCTGACTACCTGGGCGAACGCCTCGATCGTGATCGCATCACTGTGGTGTCACCGGACGCCGGACGCGTGCGCGTTGCCGAGCGTTGGACCGATGTTCTCGGATCGCCGTTGGCCATCATCCATAAGCGCCGCGACCCTGATACTCCCAACGAAGTCACAGTCCTCGAAGTCGTCGGCGACGTGAAGGATCGAGTGTGTGTCGTAGTTGACGACATGATCGATACCGGTGGAACCATCGACAAGGCTGCCGACCTGTTGTTTGCCCAAGGTGCATCTGATGTAGTCGTTGCGGCGACTCACGGTGTATTGAGTGACCCAGCGACCGAAAGGCTCAAGAACTCAAGGATCAGCGAAGTGGTAGTGACCAATACCTTGCCGATTCCCAGCGACCGTCATTTCGACAAGCTCACCGTGCTTTCGATTGCGCCGCTGATTGCGCAAGCCGTGCACGAAGTCTTCACCGACGGAAGTGTCACATCGCTCTTCGGTTCAGCCCACGGCTAGTTCCCAGTGATTCAGGTGCAGTTGCGCCTTTGACGTTTTGGCCAGGTACGATTCTCTTGAGTTTGTGATGTTGTGTTTGACCTCGGCGAGGGCTGAACGTAGGCCGTTATCGACGCGGTGGTGACGAGAAGCCGCCTTCGCCGTGGCTGACCACCACCGCAATCTCCTTGAACTTCAAGCGATAGCAAGGCAAATCAACGAGGAGTACGACAATGGCCCAGGTTTCGATCGATACCAACAAGCGCACGGATTTTGGTAAAGGTGCTGCGCGCCGACTCCGCCGTGACGGGCAGGTCCCTGCTGTTGTCTACGGCAACAAGTCCGAAGTTCGCCATGTGTCAGTACCCGGTCACGACCTGATGCTTGCGCTGAAGAAGTCGCAGGTCATTCTCGAAATTGAGGTCGATGGCGAAAAGGTGGCGGTGGCCCCACGCCAGGTCCAGCGCGATCCAGTACGTCAGATCATTGAGCACGTTGACCTAGTCGTGTTGAGCGCAGCTGAAGTCCGTGAGCGCATCGTCATCGGCGCCGCAGTGGCGAAGGCCGAAGCCGCGGCAACTGAGGCCGAACTTGAGCCGTTCCACGTTGTTGAAGCGATGCGCGAGCTCTTGGACGAAGGTGTCGAGGTTGACGACGCGATCGAGCAGGCAATCGCCAAGGTCAAGGAGCAGCTAGAGGCGCAAGCCGCAGCCGCTGCCGCCGCGGCCGCAGCAGAAGATGCTGCCGCAGCCGCAGCCGCTGAAGAATCTGGCGATGAAGGCGCCGAGGGCGAGTCCGGTGGTGGATCTGGCGACGGTGAAGCCAAGGCTGAGTCCGGCGGAGACGAATCAGCCGAGTCCTGATCCCGCCTGCCGAATCGAGAAGTGTCGTGCAGGAACTCGAATGGCTAGTTGTCGGTTTGGGCAATCCCGGCCCGGAATATGCCGAGACACGGCACAACGCCGGGTACCTGGTACTCGATGTGCTTGCTGCGCGCATGGATGTGCGGCTGTCTAAACACAAGCGCGCAGTCGCGGATGAAGCATCTGGGCGATTGCTCGGCCAGCGGGTGACGCTTGTTCGGCCGCGAACTTTCATGAATGAGTCGGGCGGCCCGGTCCGAGCGGCCGCAGACTACGTGCACATTCCACAGGGGCAAACGATTGTGATTCATGATGATCTCGATCTGCCGTTTGGTGAGATCCGCCTCAAAGGCGGTGGTGGCGATGGTGGGCACAACGGACTGAAGTCACTACGCAAAGCATTTGGGAGTGGCGACTTTTACCGCGTGCGGGTTGGCATCGGGCGCCCCACTGGGCAGATGGACGCTGCCGACTTCGTTCTCAAGCGATTCTCGGCAGCTGAGCGAAGAGAAATCCCGTTGATCATCGATAGTGCAGCCGATGCCGTCGAGTTACTTGTCACCGAAGGCCTTCAGGTAGCGCAGAACCGCTACCACTCGGGGTAACGTGGCCGAAGTGAGTGATCAAGAGGACGTCGGTGATGATCCGACTGACGATCTTGAGCTTGCGACTTTGATCGCCCAAGAAGCCGGACAGTTGCTCCTGGAGTTACGACAGGATTTTTGTCAGCGCGACGGCGATGACAAGCAAAATCGGACTGAGTTACGAGCCGACGCGGATCGACTCTCGCACGAATTGATTGTTAGCCGTTTGAGTGAAGCTCGACCCGGCGATGCGATCCTGAGTGAAGAAGGCGTCGACATCAGTGATCGGGACACCGCTGATCGCGTCTGGATCGTCGATCCACTTGACGGCACGTGGGAATACGGCCAAGGGCGAGATGATTTCGCAGTGCACATTGCCTTGTGGCAAAGGGGTTCGGATGCGCCGGATTTGTTGCCGGTCGGCATCGTTGATCTGCCAAGCCAGGGTTTTACCCGGACAACTGGTGATGCTGTTCGAGCGTTGGCCATACCCACACGCCGACCGGTGCGAATCGTGACGTCACGCACACGGCCGCCGGCCAATCTCAAAGATGCGCTCCCCGCTTTGTCGAAGGCGATCGTTGACGAAGGTATTAATCCTTACGGAATCGAGATCCGAACAGTCGGTTCAGTCGGTGCCAAGGTCAGCGAATTGTTGGCCGGGCGCGCTGAGGCCTACCTGCATGACAGCGGTTTTTACGAATGGGATGTCGCCGCACCTCTTGCCGTTGCCCAGCACTATGGCTTTGTTGCCGAACACATTGATGGGTCAGCCATCACTTTTAATCATCGGCCGACCTGGGTCACTGACTTGCTCGTATGTCATCCGCAGCTTGCGCCAATCTTGCGTTCAATCGCCGCCTAAAGCTCGGGTTTACGTGGCCTTGTAGCCTGGCCATTGTGAGTTTGGCTGGATTGATCTCGATGATTGCGAGAGATCCAGCATTAGCGCAGGCAATAAAGAGTGCCCAAGCGTGCGATGTCGCTTCCGGCTTGATCGTCACTCCGTCTTCGGCGCAGTCACTTGTGTGCGCAGCGCTAGCGTCTCCCGAGCACGGCGGCCGTCCCCTATTGGTGATCACCGCAACAACGCGCGACGCCGAAGACTTGGCAACCGAACTGCGAGGATTGCTCGGCCCAAACGAGGTTGCCGAGTTCCCGGCTTGGGAGACGCTGCCTCACGAACGCCTAAGTCCGACTCATGACACGGTGGGGCGTCGGCTCGCGGTGCTGCATCGTCTTGCTGCGCCTGCCGCGGATGATTCACCAGCTGGATTGATCCGCGTCGTTGTCGCCGGCGTCCGTGCACTTCTACAGCCAATCGTTAAGGGGATCGAGCAACTCGAACCGGTCATTGCGCGTGCCGGTGACGAGGTCGAACTGGAACACGTTGTCGAGCGACTCGTTTCACTCGGCTACGCACGGACAGATTTGGTTACGCGTCGTGGAGAGGTGGCAGTGCGCGGTGGCATCGTCGACGTCTTCCCACCAATCGAGGACCACCCAATTCGGGTGGAGTTTTTCGGAGATGTCGTGGAAGAAGTCCGCGCATTTGGTGTATCAGACCAGCGTTCACTTGAGATTGCGGAAAACGGGCTTTGGGCGCCACCATGTCGCGAACTATTACTCAGCCCGGAGGTAAAGAAGCGAGCTGCGGCATTACTCAACGAGCATCCCGATCTTGCCGACGTTTTAGGTCCGCTTGCACAGGGCATTCATGTCGAGGGCATGGAATCGCTTGCACCTTTACTGGCCGACGGGATGCACACCCTGTTGGACTTGGTTGAACCACAACGTATGACCGTGGTGTGCGATCCCGAAAGGGTGAAAGCGCGAGCGACGGACCTCGTCGCTACTAGCGAGGAATTTCTGGCCGCGAGTTGGCATGCAGCTGCCGTCGGTGGTCAAGCTCCGATCGACCTGAGTTCAGCTTCTTATCGCTCTGTGGATGAAATGCGCGAGTTAGCCCAGCAGCGAGGTCTCGCATGGTGGGAGGTCGCCGCATTTGGCGAGAACCCTGACGCCACCTGGACCACCGATATCAATCCAATTGCCAGCTTCCGGGGAGATACCGACGGGGCGCTATCGGCGATTGCAAAACGTTCGACTGTCGGGGACTGCGTTGTAGTGATGACAGCAGGTCACGGTCCCGCCAAGCGGATCACTGAACAGCTTGCCCAAAGAGACGTAGCGGCCAAAGTTGCGGACGGAATCGAAACCGAACCTGACCTCCACGTGATTACCGTGACAACTGGACCCCTCCACCATGGGTTTGACGCCAAAGCAGCAAACCTCTTTCTGCTGACCGAGGCTGACTTGCTTGGCACTTCAGGCCCAGTTGACCGTGAGGCGACTCGTATGCCGTCTCGTCGTCGACGCGGTGTCGATCCGCTGCAACTGACGCCCGGTGATTACGTGGTGCACGAGCACCACGGCGTCGGTTGCTTCGTGGAATTGGCCCAGCGAACAGTTGCCGGGGCGACGCGCGAATACCTAGTCGTTGAGTACGCCTCAAGTAAACGCGGTCAACCTGCCGACCGCCTCTACGTCCCAACGGA
>JAHEXM010000048.1:0-444 GCA_023252115.1 Micrococcales bacterium
TGTGGTTTCTCATTATTGCGATCTTGGGATTGATGAGCGTCGTTCAGACTCCCAGCATCTTGAAAGCGATCAATCCCGTATATGCGTTGGGCTTCTTTGCGGGAGAACCTAAACAAGCGTTTCTTGCACTCGGTTCAGTTGTTCTGTGTGTGACCGGAGCTGAGGCCCTTTATGCAGACATGGGTCAGTTTGGACGGGGCCCAATTCGGTTGTCCTGGTTCG
The DNA here is from genome assembly GCA_023252115.1 of Micrococcales bacterium. Lineage (GTDB taxonomy): Bacteria > Actinomycetota > Actinomycetes > S36-B12 > UBA10799 > JAHEXM01. The sequence continues at coordinate 223 of JAHEXM010000048.1, forward strand.
CAATCGCCGTGCCATCGCTGTACCTGAACTACCTCGGCCAAGCTGCGCTTATCTTGCGCGACAACAGTGCCGCCAAAAACCCGTTCTACTTGTTGGTTCCGGGCGCACTTCAGATTCCGATGGTGATTCTTGCGACCATGGCGACGGTGATCGCCTCGCAGGCAGTCATCTCCGGTGCATTCTCGATGTCGGGTCAAGCAATGCGGCTGGGATATTTGCCAC
>JAHEXM010000048.1:454-9112 GCA_023252115.1 Micrococcales bacterium
CTGCAGATACGCCACACTTCCAGTGAGGAAAAGGGGCAGATCTACGTACCAGCTATCAACTGGGCACTCATGGTGGCTGTCATTCTGTTGGTTGTTGCGTTCAGAACTTCGGCGAACTTGTCGGCGGCATATGGCATCGCGGTGACTGGAACGTTCGTCATCACAACCGTGCTCATGACGGTCGTGGCACTGAAGAAATGGAAGCTATCGCCGTGGCTGGTGTGGCCCGTTTCGTTGTTCTTTTTTATCGTCGACAGTGCGTTCTTCCTGGCCAACCTGACCAAGTTCGACTCGGGAGGATGGTTTCCGCTTGCCGTTGCGGCAGTGATCTTTGCTTTGCTGACGACCTGGCGCGCAGGACGCGGGCTGATGCGTGAACAGATGATCAAGCGATCCCCGGCGATGACGGATTTCGCTGAGAGCATCGATCGCAGCAAGATGATGGTTCTGCCCGGGACTTCGGTTTACCTGGCGGCGAATACCGATCGGACACCGTCTGCGCTTGTGCAACACGTCAAGTTGCTGCACTTAATTGCCCAGAACACGGTGATTCTCCACCTTGAGACAGCCGACCGCCCGCGGGTAACAGACGACGAACGCATTGTCATCACCAAGATGTCACCCACGGTCAGTCACATAGTTGCCACTTTCGGATTTATGGAACGAGTCGATGTTGGCCTGGCTCTGCGTCTAGCACACGAACAGGGCGTCAATGTTGACCCGCAAACGTGTACCTACTTCTTGCATTCGGTCTCGGTTGAGCCCATCGGCGAAACGTCGATGTGGTTGCCTCGCCAGCAGCTTTTCGCTGTCATGCAGCGCATAGCAGTTGATCCCACCCTGTACCTCCATCTGCCCAACGCCCGAGTCATCGAGATCGGAACGACAGTACGGTTGTGACTAGGGAACCGAACTCTCAAGGAGAACAAAGCATGAAGGCATGGGTAGTCGATGAGTACGGCCCCTTCAAGACTGCTTTGGCATGGAAGGACATGCCTGACCCGGTTCTCGAAAGTCCGCAGTCGATCATCATTGAAGTTGATGCGGCCGGCGTGAACTTTCCCGACATTCTGTTCGTGCAGGGCGAGTACCAGATGAAGCCCGAAGTGCCGTTTGTTCCCGGGTTGGAAGCTGTCGGAACGGTGATTGAGGTTGGCCCCGACGCCAAGTTCGCAATCGGTGATCGGGTAGCCGCGACCGGTATTGGCGCATTCGCCGAGAAGATGACTGCCTTTGACTTTCTGTGTTTCAAAATCCCAGAGGGCATGAACAACGTCGACGCCGCTGCCCTACGGATCATTTACTCGACTTCGCATATGGCAATCAAATACAAGGCTCAGATGAAGGAGGGCGAGACTCTGTTGGTCCATGGTGGCGCCGGCGGTGTGGGAACCTCCGCGATTCAGGTCGGCAAAGCGCTTGGTGGGACCGTGATCGCCACGGCAACTGGTGACCGTGACATTCAGGTGTGTCTCGATACCGGGGCAGACCATGTCATTGATTGGAAGAACGAAGACATCGTCAAGCGGGTCAAGGAGTTGACCTTGGGTCAAGGCGCAGACGTTATTTACGATCCGGTCGGCGGCGATGCGTTTGATGCCAGCACGCATTGCATCAACTTCGAGGGCCGTTTGCTTGTCATCGGTTTTGCCAGTGGGCGCATTCCGGAAATCAGAGCGAACATGATTCTGAACAAGAACATGTCGGTTTCTGGGTTTTTCTGGACCAATTATCTGATCAAGCGCCCGGATCTTGTCGACATCTACCAAGAAGAAGTCAACGAGATGTATCTGGCTGGCAAGTACAAGCCGGTGGTCTCAGCTGAACTGCCGATCACCTCACTCATCGATGCACTTGACACCATCATGAACAAGGGTTCGTACGGAAAGATCGTTCTCGTTAACGACTGAGCCTTGCCGCGTTGACCAAATTCCAGGTCGAACGGCGAATTTTGGGTGGACTACCAAGTTGGCACTGCGCTAGCTTTCGCTGACCTTGCTCCATTTAAGCGGTGGTGACACTCCGACAAGGAGATCAGTTGGTTCCCTCATCGGTAGTCACCGCTCAAATCTTGATGTTTATCACGATGGTCCTGTGGGGCTCGACTGGCAATACTCAGAAGCTCGCGAAAACGAGGTTTGAGTACTACAACTGGGGCTACCTCACCTCGCAGCTTGTCGCCGCAATCATCTTTGCCGCCACGTTTGGAATGATGGGGTCGGGCGAAAAAGTCACCGACAACATCATGCATGCCCAAACGAGCGCGATCGTGTTGGCACTTGTTGCTGGCGTGATTTTCGCCGTCGGAGACTTTCTGATTGTCGCGGCCATCGGGATTGGCGGCATCGCCGTCGCGTTCTCGGTGGGAATGGGCGTGGCAACTGTTACCGGAACCATTCTTGGCTACATCGTCGACCCGGTCGACAGTGTGCCTTTACTTGCAGCCGGTCTCGTGGTGTTGGTGGCAGCGATCTTTTTCGAATCGAGGGCTAACTCCAAAGCGTCAGGGAAGAAACAGAGTCACCTCAAACGAGCGCTCATCATTGCAGTTATTGGCGGTCTGCTGCTTGGATGTCAGTTCCCGATCGCGGATATTCCAATGCAAGGCGCACACCCACTCAATGCGTACAGCGTCTTACTCCTTATTTCCATTGGCGCATTCGTCGCTAACTTTCCTGTCAACTATTACTTCATGCGCAAACCACTTGGTGACGAACCGCCAATCAGGATGGATGGTTACTGGCATGCTCCTTTGCGAGTGCATGCATGGAGCTGGCTCGGCGGGCTGATGTACAACTCGGGTTTCTTGTTTAGTTTGCTCGCGGCTCCACTTGCTGGTGCTGCAGCAGCGTGGGCATTTGGCAATGGCAGTCCTTTGATCGGCATCCTCTGGGGTCTGTTCCTGTGGAAAGAATTCAAAGGCGTCGTGGGCGCTGGAAAGTTTCTGGCCGCAATGTTCGCGTGCTACACCGTTGGACTTGTGCTCATTGGCCTATCGAGCGGGATATGAGGTGGCGCAGTGAAACACAGCGAGTTCGTGGCGGCCGGCGGGACTGGTCAGCCGTGAAAAAACGACAGTTAACTGCGATCGTTTGCGCGAGCTGCCTCCTATTCGTCGGCTTGGCAGGCTGCGCAACTGCCACGGCTCCGAATGACACCAGCATTCAGGCGATAGGTCAAACACGGATCATTCATGGCGAGCGAGGCACCCTGGGACGTGGCTTCCGTTTTCCGGCTGACCGGTTCATTAATATCGCGATCACACTTCAATCAATGACGCCATCAACGGCGGCAACCCCAGTGCCCGGCAACCAATTGATAGAGATTCACACTTCAATCCAAAACCTGGGGGGTCGCAGTTACAGTCTAAAAGACGACGACGGGGTAATGATTTTGAAGGATGGTACGCAGGGCATTCCCGGACAGAATGTCGCCTGCACATCAGCGCAAACCATTCCGGTGGGTGGGACAGCACCGGCATGTTTTGACTTCATCGTGCCAACTTCTGGTACGCCAGCCCAATTCGTTTTCAACGTCACCGGCACCGAAGATGATGCTGTTTGGCAGTTGCAGTAGGACCGGCAGTTCGATCCGGTACTAGCGCACTGCGCGCGCTGCAACTACCGGGATGTTCGCCATGCTCGGTCCGCCATCAAGAACAGACCAATCTGCGCCGGTCATGCGTCCAGCAGAATCGACGTGAATGCGCATCGTTCCGAAGCCCAGGCCTGAACCGTTTGATCGGCCCTTGGTTCTTTGGGCGCGACCGTCGGTCCAGCGACTGTCATACGGGCCGTGCGTCGTGCCGGTGGAATCGAACACCAACAGTGCGTATGTCCCGTCTGACATCAAGACCGGTTTGCCAGCGGAAATCACGGCGTGACCAACGAACCTTGTGTTGGTGTTCTTTTGAAACAGCAGATAACTGCCAGGACGCAAGTTGGAAATCTTGGTTTCACGTTGCCAGCTCTTGGGGAGATTTCCGTTTTGTCCTTGCAGGTAATTCGACCAGCGTGACGGCGTCGGAACCTTGCCGCGCCCGATATTAAGTGTGGTGTGCATGGCAGTCCATGCCTGCGGAGCAGCTCGGTGCAATATCCAGTCGGTCATGCCAACGCAATCCCACGCGTAGCGACCGGTCTTCGCATTGCGGGAGTACTTGTGCGAATACACGGTGTACTTCATGGTCAGATAGGTATTTTCGACCTTACTCAAAGAGCTCGAACCCGTTGGCGGTGCCATCGGGCCCACTACTTGCGATGAAGGTGCGGGCGGGCTGGTGACATTCGGGGCCGCACTCACATTGGTGGCGACAAGGACACTGCACGAAACTGCCGCAAGTGAAGTGATTGCAATGGGGCGAGCGATTTTGCGCATTGGGTCTCCGTTTCGCGTTGACCAAGTGTGCAACATGGCTTGCAGATATCCATACTGTTTAAGTCGATTGGGTGAACGCCCTTTCACAGTTCGAACAATTGGCCAGCGGGTGAGGGGCGGGAATGAAGGATCACGCGGGTCCCACTGTCGTGTTCATTGATTCCAGTACCTGGGAGCCGTTCACTTCACTTGCCGTGGCTCTTCGGAACAGCGGTATTGGAGTTGCCCGAATTACTGCGCGTCGCAACGAATTCTTTTCCCGCACCGTTCAGCGCGTCGAGCAAACAATTTTCGGCAGCACGCAGCAGTTAGTAGTTCGACCGGATGATCCCGAAGCTGCAGTGCGCATCGATTGCGAATCACTCGATTCTGTCTTGCCTGAAGGAACAGTCGACATTCAAGCGCCGGATCACATCGCAATGCAGGTCTTGCGGTCGGGCGATCCGGCAGGGCGATTTCTTCGGCGGGTTGCTCCGGATGTGGACCCCTACCTGCTGTTCGACAAATGGCGAGCAAAGAACTTGTGCAATGAATTGGGGGTTCCGACTCCACGTGGTTGGGAGAGTCCGGATTGCGATTCGTTTCCAATCGTTGTTAAGTCAAGGATTGGCTCAGGTGGGGACGGCGTTCGTATTGCGCACGATCAGGAACAACTCAATGAGTACTGGGCGGAACTAACGGACAGTGATGGCCGGTCTCCTTTTCTGGAAGAGTTTCACGCGACGGCTGATCTGCACTTTGGTGGCGTTGCCAAAGACGGTGAACTCTTGGTCGGCACTGCCTTTCGCGGGCTCCCTGAACCGACTGACCCGTTGGGCCCTCCGCGAACATGTGAGGCGGTTGATGAACCGGACATCGTTGAGGGCGTACGAAAGATTGTTAAAGCCACCCGGTACACCGGTTTCATCAACCTTGACTATGTGACCGACGATGCAGGTTTCGCGCTGGCTATCGACATAAATGCGCGCGTCTTTGGGACCTGGCCGCCCTTACAGGAGTCAGGTGTCGACATGTTCGGCGCGTACCTGTTTGCCTTGGACCTAGGGCCCCGACCGAAACCATCCGAAATTTCATACAACGTTGATCACATGATCTTTTCGTTCCCGCTGCCAGACGCCGCGTCACCGCGGGACCTGTGGAGGCGGCAAAGCGCCGACTTAAAGATCATCAATGGCAGACGAAAGTGGCTGGGAAATCGGTGGGCCGTCGTGACTGCTATGCGCGTTGAGGCATTTGCGCTCAAGCAAGTAATCAAACGGCCGTGGGCTAGAAACTAGGAACTAAACCCATCCCGTCAAATCCGGAAGGGCAACGCCGTCGTAGGCGACATTGGTTCGGTTGTAGCTACTTGCTGGAGCATTCGAATAGAACGGCGTCGGGCCGCCGCTGAGCGAAATGTTCTGGAGCGCTATCCGAGTGTGTGTCCCGCCGTTTCCATTGATGATGGCGATCTGGCGAGAGGCGTCAGATCGCGTGTTTGAAATGGCTAGTCCACGAACCGTGATGTCCGAGTTGACCGTCGGCTGGCCGTTGTAAAGCAGAACCGCGCCATGATCAACTGAAGCGGTGTCATTTGCATAGTTGATGGTGCCGCCGTCGACAAGGATATTTGTTGCTGGCCAAGTATTGAAGTTACTCTCCGACGCGATGTACACACTCGCGGCACTGGAGTGTTCGGCGTAGACGTTGCGGTAGGTGATGTGGTCACCGCCAACAACTGAGAATGCCCGGCCCCATGTCTGGCCGTAGAAACGGGGATTGGCGATGGTGATGTTTGCGCAAGCCGGGTCGCCGCTGCCCTTGTAGGAGACGACAGCAACACCGTCATCGCCGGCATTTTGTACGTATGCGTCGGTAACCGTGCCGTCATGTGCGCCTTCGGTCATGTGGATGGCGTCGGCACGCGTATTGCGCACGGACACTCTCGTCAATGAGAAGTTGCTTGCACCGCCAACGTAGACGCCTGCTGCGCCTGCACCATCGACGCTGATATCGCTCAACGAGATTCCAGTCTTGGCACCAAGCCGAACCGTCATCTTCTCGTATTCGCTCCATCGTTTGGTGGTGTTGGCCACCCGGAAACTCAGATTGTCAACAGTGACATTGTCGGCATTGATGAAGAGTGACGATGACTGCTCGTTGGTTGCCAATAGTTGACCGCCACCGGTTATGCGGACACCTGGATTGTGTGCTTGCTCAACACACGAGTGGGCAAAGACTTGGCCCGCGGGGAATACCAGAGTGGCACCAGTGGCAAGCGAGTTCAGCGCATTTTGAATCGCCGAGCAGTTGTCCGTCGACCCGTCACCAACGGCCCCAAAAGACAATACCGATATCGCATTCGAAGGAATCGGGCTCGGTGTGGGTGTGGGTGTTGGTGTGGGTGTGGGTGTGGGTGTGGGTGTGGGTGTGGGTGCCGGCGTATTGGTGAGAGTTACAGTGAAGGCGGTTCGGCACGAGTTTGATGACATTGTCACCTTCAACGGGCCGGTCACTACCTTGGTCGATGCCTTCAGGGGGCTGGAGCCGGATACTTTCGCCAGTTGTGCGGTTTGCGTCAAGACCATCGTCACGGGTGCGCAACGGCGGTCAAATGAGGCCACAGCCGTTACGGTTCCGGCGACGACATTCCGCGTACTAGTGGTAGTCGTAGTGGAATGCACAAGATTATGCCGCTTGCGGCTTTTGACCCTCCCCTTACCGATCCATCCGTGAATCTTTGCCACCGAGTGCTCAACGGTTGCGCTCTGACTATTGGTAGGGACGGCGGAGGCACCGGCATTCGAGGTGCCAATGAGCGTGGCGACAGGCAGGCAAAGGGCGACGCTCACACAGGCGGCGGTGCCCAGCTTGATCCCGCTACCCATGTGTTTTCAATCGGTCGAATTCGGGCAGGTACTTATGCGGCAATCGGGCGAGGCTTTCCACCCTCACCCCAACGGCCCAACGATGCGCCACCCAGTTGGCCCAATCAGAGCTTCAACTGCGGCCCTTCAACCATGTGCAACTAGCCAAACTGGACATTGTTCAAACGCTGACAATGTGCTCACGGCGCGCACACTCTCGACGGGCATCACTCGTGTGATGACCGCTAAGGAGAGAGGAACGGGTTGATGCCAACAGATAGCGCCGGAAAGATGTCGGCAGATGTCCACACACAGTCCGCCAGTGCTGCACCGGATTCCGGGTCAAGTTCGAGGGGCGACAGAACCATTCCCGCCCAGGGCACACATAACGAGCAAGACGAACCCAAAGCTGGCATGACCCGAAACCGTTGGATTGCTCGCCATGGTGGCGGCTGCATCATTCTTGGCTTCGACCTGCTTGCGATTCTGGTAGTGACAGCAATTTTTAACGTATGGACGTTGTCGACTCTTGCTTTCGCACTCGCGTTGGTAATTATTTGCTTTGACTGGTCCTTGTATCGCGGACGCGCATCGTTGTCGGTCTTGGATGACTTCCCGAGACTTCTCGGCGCTTTGCTCATTGCGGCTGGGATCGGTCTGTTCGTCGCACTAATAGTTGGCGATTCGATTTCCGTCGGAACACTATTTTTACTCGGTGCGTGGCTAGTCGCCATCGTTGTTGCGCGGATTTTCTCGTATGCAATTGTTCATATGTTGCGTAGGCGCGGCGCGCTGAGAAAGCGCACAGTGATCGTAGGTACTGGTGTCGTCGCTGACCAACTTGCTGGCGCGATCATCGATGAGACTGAGAACGGGCTGTTATTGGTTGGCTTTATTGACAACGCAACAGACTTCACCAATGACGGGCTCGCGGCCCCCGTCATCGGTCGACCCGAACATCTCAACAAGTTGATCATTGACCACGACGTCGACCACGTCATTATCGCCTTTACCCAGATGCGCGAGTCGGACTTAGTTTCGATGATTCGCACTGCCGACAAACGCAGCTGTGACATTTCGATGGTTGAACGCTTCTTCGAGGTTGCGGCTCGTCGACCAGGTTTGGACGAGGTTGCAGGGATTCCCATTGTTCGATTGCAACGCGGCACCTTCCGCACGCCGGCTTGGCACGTCAAGCGGTTGATGGACATTGTGATCTCTGGTTTCGCGCTACTTCTTCTCTCGCCGCTGATGGCATCGGTCGCCCTCTACAGTCGAATCACGGAAGGACCAGGGGTCATCTTCCGCCAGGAACGTGTGAGCCTCGACGGTGAAAGTTTCGAGATCATGAAATTCCGAAGTCTGCGACCAGCCAACGACGCTGAATCAGCGACCAAATGGAACGTAAAGAACGACGATCGAATGAGCTCATTCG
>JAHEXM010000049.1:0-1092 GCA_023252115.1 Micrococcales bacterium
ACCAACACCAACGGTGACGCCGACGCCAACGGTGACGCCGACGCCAACACCGACACCCACGCCAACAGTCACACCAACAGTCACGCCGACGCCAACACCGTCGCCGACTTCCACGGTGCCCTCGGGTGATCGTGGTGCGTATTCAGCGATTGAGGCTGAAAGCGCTGACGTGAACACCGGGGGACTGATTGAAGGAGGTCACGTTGGCGGACTAGGCAACGGTGACTGGTTAGCGTTTAACAACGTCGACTTCGGCAACACCACCCCCATGCAAGTCCACACACTTGCAGCCGGCGGCTCATCAGGATCCGGACTGGTCCGATTCCGACTCGACAGCCCAACCGGACCACTACTGGGCGACTTCGCAATCGCTGACACCGGAGGCTGGAACTCCTACCGATCAATCCCAGCCACCACACCAGGAACAGCAACCGGAGTCCACACCCTCTACATCACCTTCGAATCCGGATACCCCGGCGACTACGTCAACATCGACCGATTCGCATTCCAAAAACAAGGAACACCCATCCCCGACCTGTCCAACTCAGCCGCCGCTGTGCAGCAGTCTGTAGTTGCGTCGGGTGGCGCAAACTCATCAACGGAAACCCGTGGCACGAATTGCCGCACTTTTGCAGTCAAGGTGCACAAGAAGACGCATACCTCGACGCAGTGCACCGTTGGCTCATGGACCAAATCTGCGGTCAAGCACGCAAAGGCCGCTGCAGTCCGCGCTGCGCGTCAATAGGCGTTAGCCACGGAACTTGAGTCATGATGAAACATGCGATTCGCCGGACGAGCAGGGCCTGCGGCTGTGGGGCTCGCACTTTGTAGTTTGCTTATCGCGTGCGCGCCTAAGCCGGAAAACGTCGAACATCCCACCCCAACGCCAACCCCGACCGTGTGGCCCACGGGCAAATCGGTCACCTACCAACTCAAGGCTCCAAGTACCGTCAGCATCTCGGGAACCGGTCAGTTTCCTATCAAGTCCGGCAGCGTCAGCATCATTGGCGGTGCCAACAAACTAACTGACCTCGATGTCACTGCCAAGTCGCCCAAAGCCGCGCCCGACGGAGAGGTGGGCATGACAATCCT
>JAHEXM010000049.1:1102-9111 GCA_023252115.1 Micrococcales bacterium
GTCCCACGCCCAGTTGAGCCACGGCTGCAGGCAACCGCACCACACGTAGAAGTTGTGGGAGCCTTGAGTCTCTTCAAATGGAGCATTCATCTTTAACGCTCGAGCGGCGGCCACGTAGGACTTCTGATCATCGATGAGTACCTGCTGATCGGCCGAGCCGATTTCGAGCCAAGTATTGACCGCTCGTGAATCTGGTTTGTTTTGAATAATCCACTTGGTGTCATACGACTTCACGGTGGCATCAAGGTTGGGGACCGGTCCAAACAACTCTTCCATGCTTTTGAAATCTGGGGCGGTCGAACCAGAGAAGTTTCCGGAACTGGTAAATCGGTCTGGATGGCGCAAGGCCAACATCTGTGCGCAAAATCCACCCATCGATAAACCAGCAATATTTGATGTCGGCCCACTGAATGTTGCTTCGCTGTCGAGGTGTGGATTCTTCTCGACCCATTCCGGAACGTCCACCGCAAGATAAGTTTCCCAGTTCCCTTGTGCTCCATTCACACACTCGGTGTCGGCGAGCCGGGTGGGTCCGACGCTAGGACTAACGATCACTGACGGTTTGCCAGCCTGGGCCAGTGCTAGGCCGGATTCCGAGGCTCCGCCGCCAATGAACCAGTCAGCAGGCGTGCCCGGTGAACCAGCGAGCAGATAGACCACGGGAAATCTCTCGCCCTGTTGGGCTTCGAAGAATTGCGGCGGCAACCAGATGTACGCGGGATAGCTTCCCACGTTGGATGTCGTTCCTGGGATTAGTGCAGACACGGTTACACCGCGGGGAAATTTGCCATGCGGTTTTGCCAACAGTTGCGCCGACCCGGTGGGAAATGGATGTGAACCGATGAGGTCGCCGGCATTTGCGTAGTACCCCATGTGCCAGTTTGCTCCAGCCCCAATTGCAACTACAAGGACAACGACGGCCAAGGGAAGTGGCCAGAAATACCACCGCTTCTTGTTTCGGCGGCGCCTAAAACACCAGAACAGAATCGCGAAAAAGAGTAGGACGAAAAATAGAATGATCCAGATATTGAGCAGCGGAAAGGCTTCGAAGAAGTGAACAATCCGCTCACGAATTGAGACATGCTCGGGCGCTGGTGCTCCAGGCATCCACAAGTCGGGCCCAAGCACTGCGAGCCCAGGGGGAGGGACTGTTGCCAAGAGGGACACGTTTAATCATGCCGCTTTTTGGCAATATCTTCACTTTCAGTCAGTCGTCTGATCTGGGCTATGGCCGTCAAATTAGCTCGTCAAGCCCAATCGCCGGGTCAGCGAGACGTTTAGGGTCAACTGCTTGGCGCGATTTGATCAGTGTCTTGATCGATTCGGTCACGTCCCATACATTCACATTTATGCCCGCCAGTACCCGTTTTTCCCGACACCAAAAAGCGATGAACTCAAATGAGTCTTTGTCGCCGCGAAAAACGACTTCGTCGTAAGCGTTTCCAGAAACATAGCCGGTGTACTCGAGTCCCAGATCGTATTGATCGCTAAAGAAATACGGAAGCCGGTCATATGAGACTGATTTGCCGAGCATCGATTGAGCTGCAACTTTTGGCTGATTAAGCGCATTCGCCCAGTGTTCGAGACGTACATGCGTGCCATAGAAGGTATGAAATGCGTTTGCGACATCCCCGGCAGCGAAGATGTCAGGATCACTGCACTTCAGTGACTCATCGACCATCACGCCGTTATCAACCACCAAGCCGCACTCGTCGGCTAGTTGGGTGCGCGGAGTGATCCCAACACCGACGACAACTGCGTCGGCATCAACTACGGTGCCGTCGGTGAGTCGGACACCGGAGACTCTTGTGCCGTCTCCCACTAACTCACTAACACCCATCTCAAGTCGCAAATCCACGCCATGGCTTCGGTGCAGCGCGGCAAACATTTCAGCCACCTCAGAACCAAGTACCCGCACCAACGGCAACGTCGCTGGATCGACCATCGTCACTGCGACATCGGCGGCTCGCGCAGCGGCAGCAACTTCCAGTCCGATCCATCCAGCACCGATGATCACAATCGAACGGGAATTCGCGATCGATTCACGCAGGGAATCACTGTCAGCCAATGTGCGCAAATAGTGCACGCCATCGAGATCCCCGCCGAGCACGTCGAGCTTGCGTACCTGGGAACCGGTGGTCAGTAACAATTTGTCGTACTCAACTGTGCGCCCAGCATCGAGCAACAAACGATGCCCGTCGCGTTCGATTGCCCGAACCTCGGTCCCAAGTTCGAGTTCGATTTTCGCTGTGTCATACCAGTCAGCAGACTTCACAAAGACTGAATCGCGGTCAGCCGTGCCAGTCAAATATCCCTTGGACAGAGGCGGCCGCTCATATGGCAATTCCGTCTCTGCGCCAATGAGCCGTATCTGGCCGTCGAAACCCTCGTCGCGCAGTGCTTCTGCGGCTTTCGCGCCGGCAAGACTTGCTCCGACAATCGCTACGCTCTTCATGCCGTTCACTATCCTCCCTAGGCCCAGATTGCTCAATCCTTGGTGTCACGCGCGAGCCACATCTGGCGCGTGCTGCGGCACCGCTTAGGTGGGCAGCAGCCGACGGAAGAATGCAACAGTCTCGGCAAACGCCTGATCCGTTACTTCTGGGTCATAACGCGGACCGATGTCCCGCGCGAATGCGTGTTCGGCGTCGTACTCGCTCCACAGGTATTTCGTTCCTGCGCCATTCAGCGCGGTTCGGATGCGTTCTCGACCTTCGGCAGAAGTGTGCGGATCGCCAGTTCCAAAAATCATCAATAATTCGCCGTGGATCTCGGCACTTCGTTGCAAGGACCCAGCATCGCTGTCAGCTCCAAGCTTGCCCGTGTCCAAGCCGGTCGGATACCACAATGCAGTTGCGGCAACCGGTGACTGAAATGCGGCCCGAAACCCGATGTGACCACCGGTGCAGTGACCCGCAGCTCCTAGCGGTCCCTGCTGAACGCGCGGATATTGGGTAAGCCATGCCAGCAGCGCGGCGATGTCAGCATCGAACTGTTCGGCGTAAAGGGCATCAACATCAGCCTGCCCGCGTTGCTTGCCAGCATCATCAAATTCAAGCACCGTGTCGGGCGGTTCAATTCGGTGATAGATCTCAGGTGCCGCCACGACGAATCCATAGCTGGCAAGCCGCGAAACCCAGCGCAGACTCGATGGCGTCAATTGGAAAATGTCGGTATAGAAGACGATGCCCGGATATTGCTTCGTGCCGACCGGAGCCGCGACAAATGTACGCATCGGCCGGCCCTCGACCGGAACGTCAATGTAGGAGGTGTCAATCTGCATGTCGGGAGCTTAGGGCGTGCCATCGAATCGCCACATTCTGGTACCGAACGGCCCAATCAGTGGCCTCGTAGCTTCCATGTGGGCCCAACTGAGCGCTCAATTGGTATGTGCGAAAAATCATTGCACTGCTTATCGCCACCTGCCTCGCCATGTTGGGCTTCGGTGCTTTTCAGGTAGCGCCGGCACAGGCCGCTCAGTCGTATACGTTTCTGTACGGGCACGAATCAAACCCTCAATACGCAGCGCGGTGGAATCGCTGCTCCACCATCAAGTGGGGAGTCGACGGTGCACTCTTGACCTCGATCGGTGTGAATGTGCCGGCCGAAATTGCACGGTTGAAAACGGTGTTCCAAGAAGCCACAACGACCTCTGGTTACCGGTTCAAATACAAGGGGCAAATCACCCGCAAGGCAACATTGACGGGCGGCCACATCAAGTCAAGTGCGTACAGCCGGGCTGGTGGCCTCGACATCGTGATCACCTACGGCAGCGCATCTTCAGCAGGTGCTTACACCTACCCCACATTTAGTGGCGGGGTCTGGGGCGTCGGCGGGACTCGTGCCCGCTATGCCCGCATCCGGGGCGGAAACCACATCGGACTGCGCGCACAGAAAGGATCTCTCGTACTGCGCGCAGACGCTGTCAAACAGTCGGTCCAAAATGGTCAGACCGACTTAGTCCGCGCCCTCTATCTTCACGAGTTGGGTCACGCCCTGGGGCTGGGCCACGTCGATAACTCCGACGAGATCATGTATCCATCGCTGACTGGGGAATTCTCGGACTACCAGGCGGGTGACGCAGCCGGGCTTCGCGCTTTGCATTCGCAAACTTGCTTCGCATAACCGCTCGCATTAGTTCCAAGGTGCTCGTGCTGCCTGCCATACTGCGCCCCCATGAGCGCCAACCAGATTCTGACCGGAATCGGGATCATTGTCGGCCTTGCCGTCATCTGTCAGCTCGTAGCTCCCTACCTGCGCGTCCCAGCCCTGGTTCTACTCCTGCCGGCGGGGTTTATTGCTGGGATCTTGTGTTCCGACGTTGATCCTCTTGCAATTTTCGGCAATGCATTTACTCCGTTAGTCAACATCGCGGTGGGACTTATCTTGTTTCACGGCGGTCTTGAATTGGTCGAAGACCGTGTCGAAAGGACTGACCGGCGCATAGTTCATCGCTTGATCTGGATCGGATCACTCATCACCTGGACGTGTGCAACGTTGGCGGCATACTTCTTGCTCGGGGTATCTGACCAACTCGCATTGTTGCTAGGCGCAATTGTGATCGTCTCGGGCCCAACAGTGGTGGGACCGCTGCTTTCCTTTGTTAAGCCCGACAAAAGAATCCGACGCATCCTCGCGTGGGAAGGAACCTTGATTGATCCCGTTGGCGCACTGATCGCCGTAATTGTGTTCGAGGCAGTACAAGCACTCGGCGCACCAACACTCTCTGGCGCGCTGGGCCACTTCCTGGAAAGCATTTTGATTGGCGCTGCCGGGGGAGTTATTGGCCTGGGACTGATCTGGTTGGGACTTCGACTTGCTGGGCCCAACCGCCTTTTGGGTACTCAGGTTCTGCTCGGGACAGTCATCCTGGTAACGGCTCTAACCGACGTTGTCTCGGATGACTCAGGTCTAGTTGCTGCGGTATCGATGGGCATGGTGGCGCCGCTGATCGTCAAGCAACGACTCGAACACGTCAAGCCATTCTTCGACACCATCGTGACTTTTAGCATCGGCGTTTTATTCGTTGCGATTTCGTCACTGGTGACTCCAGGTTCACTCAAGGGACTTGTCTGGCCGAGCTTGGCCATCGTTGCGCTCCTCGTCTTGGTCGTCCGACCAGGCCTGGCCTTACTCCTGACGATTCGCACCACTTTGAAATTCCGCGAACGAATGTTCATCGGATGGATGGCTCCGCGCGGCATCGTGGCCGCTGCAACCGCAGCCAGTTTCAGCGCCACCCTCATTTCTGCCAATTTCCCAGGCGCCGAGAAACTGCTTCCGGTGACGTTTGTGATCATCGCCGGGACGGTCGTCTTCTACAGTGCGACTGCGGTTCCCATGGCAACCCTACTCAAAGTGCGAGTGCCGGAATCGGGAGCTGATAAAGACACAGCCGAGCACAAGGTGCCGCAGACCTGACTAAACCTCGGCTGGTGCGTCCGGATACGCACGGCGCAGAATCGGGCCGCGCAGCAAGACCAGAAGAAGCACGATGTTGGAAAACCACACGTTGTCAAAGATCGCCACCAAGGCAATACCCAACGCGAAAGCCGCGCATACCCAGATTGAGCGCGCGATAGCCATCCGGGAACGCGCTGAATCGATTCGTTCCTTTGACAGTTCATGTGTTTTCACGGTGTAGATGCGCATAGCGGCTAAACAAATACTGACCAGGCACAGGATGCTCAGATAGAAGAGGAGCGACGGGATATCGCCCTGGAGTCGACTCACCAACTCCATCGGCAGTGGTAAGACGGCGACGAACAGCAGAAAAATGATGTTGAGCCAGATCAGAATGCTGTCTGCACCGATGATGCTCTCGAATGCGCGCACGTGCGTGACCCAATACACGCCGATAAATGCGAACGTCGAAAGGTAAGGAATCCACGGGACGGATTGAATGTTTTCGATAAGTGCTTGGTTACTTACCGGCGTACTCGAATCAGGAGCGTGCAATTGCAACGCCAAAATAGTTACCGCGATCGCAAAGACTCCGTCGGTGAAGACAGTTAGACGCTGGAGATCACTGCCGTTTCGGATTTTTTCAAGAGACGTCAATACGAACCCCGCCTCTGCCCGTTCTGCCTTCACGAATGCCTCGGCGTTTGGCACGCGATAGATGGCTTGTGGTGGGATCGGCCATCGGCGGTGCACGAGCGGCGGCAGAATGATCAGCAAGACACCACACAAAGCGGCGACGTCACACAGTTCCCTGCTGTCAAGCTTCCAGCTAACCAATGCAAGTGCGAGCGCCAGTCCCAACACAGCGACAGTCGACCACAGGCTGGCCCGAAAGTAGGCGCGGGTTCCCTCGGGCATCTCGGGAATTACCAGCTTTTTGGCAAGTGCGGTTTCCCAGATGGCGACAAGCAGCAACGCGATAACGAGGAATGGAACCAACAAACACGCAAGTGCCAGCCCGGACCCGAGTCCCCACCGAACGATGCCAGCCGGATATGGCAGCAAAGCAACAAGTGCAAGCAGCAGCAAATTCAGCCAGGTGAGCCGTGGTACCCGCTCTTTGACATACCGAAAGATTCGATGGTGACGCGACCATAAGAAGCCCACTATCAAAAACGTTCCGGCGTACACCATGAAGTCGTCGATGTGACTACTGAGGAATGAAGTGACGGTCTCCTCGTGGTTAATGACTGATTCCGGCACCTCAGCGAGATCCAGAGCAAGAAACGTGATCGCAATAGCGAACAAGGCATCGCTGAATGAAACGATCCGCTCAGTCGGTCGTGCTGTGGTTTCGACGCTTGTCACCACACTCAACATGGCGACAATCTAGGGCGCTGGCCGCAGAGTTTCGCGCTGCAAGCGTCCCAAACCTGTGGCACATTGATGATGAAACCATCGTGGAGGAGAGTCATGACCATCATGGGCAGAGGAAAGTTGTTGACCTCTGGCACGTGTGTCGCTGCCTTGCTGGCAGCTTCAACAGGTTGCTCAACTGGTGCAAGCTCAGGTGACATTGACCGCAATGCAGGCCACGGAGCCACCCAGGCAGGCTTCAAGTACGGGGTTAGTTCCGGAGGCGTGACCGACTCTCAGGCAATGCTCTGGACACGAGCTGACTCGGCTGGGCAGGTCACTGTCGAAATGCGGGCTGACTCAAATTTCGGCACCTGCCCATCCGCTTCTCGTGAGGGCAGTGTGTTCTTTAAGCAGCTGCAAGCCGCGCCTGATCACGATCTGACCGTGCAAACAACGGCCGTGGGACTGAAGGCAAACACTCAGTATTGGTTTAGGTTCTGCGATTCAGGTGGGACCAGCACTGTGGGTCGAATATTGACTGCGCCCGCTGCCAACTCGGCGACTGATGTGCGCTTTGCCTTTAGCGGCGATGCGACTGCAGAAACAGCCCAGGATGCTCCGCCGAGCGACACAACGCCCTTTTACAACGGCTTTGCCACTTATCGTTCAATGGCGGCCGAAAACAACCACTTCAACATAAACGGCGGCGACGTGATTTACGCCGACAGCGTCGTACCACCGCGCAAAGCGAAATGGGCAGAAACTATCCCCGAAAAGTGGGCGAAGTACCGACAAAATCTCAATCAGAATGAGCTCCAGGAGTTTCGCGCGAACACCAGCACTTATAACCACTGGGATGACCACGAATTCGACAATGGCTTCTACGTTTCGCCGAGCGACCCGAAGTCCGTGCAGCAATACCAATGGGGCGTTACTGCATTCCGCGACTACATGCCAGCGTCGTACACCACGAAAGACGGGATATACAAGGTGTACCACTGGGGCAAGAATCTTGATGTGTTTGTCTTAGACGAGACCTCGTTTCGAACAGTCCCTGTTGACGAAATGCCGACCAAAGAATGTCTCAATCCTGACGACAAAAACAAGATCGACCGCATGCCAACGATGCCACAGGCCCAACGCCATCGGATGGCAGGATTATTGAAAGCGCCGTGGCTCAACTGGAAAGTGAGTGATCGGTGTAAGTCCCTAATCAACGATCCCAATCGGTCGATTTTGGGTAAACA
>JAHEXM010000050.1:0-4947 GCA_023252115.1 Micrococcales bacterium
CTCATCGACAGCAACAAAGGTGCCATCGCCATATGCAACAGATTTCCAACCGCCTGACGGCGCATCTCGCAAGGTCCAAGTCACTGCATCGGGCGACGTCATTACGCGATGAGTACCGCTAGTCGCAACGGCCACGTATAGTCCAGCCCCGTAAGTCAGTCCAACCCAATTGTTGTCTTCAGGTGCCGCTGCTGCGCTCCACGTGCCGTCGTCTGCCCGGGTCTGAATGTTCTTACCTGCGTTGCTCGGCTGATACGCGGTTGCCACGAAGCCCGACGGGCCGTAGGTCAATCCCCGCCATTCCGTCGCGGCCGCGGTCGACTCCAAAGTCCAGGTAATACCATCGCTACTCACCAGGGCTTTGCTCAGCCCCGACCCGTTAGGCAGCGCAACAAATAGATTGTTGCCGAAAGCCACCCGGTTCCAGTCGATTGCAGCAGATTGGGCCGGGGTCGTAGCGAGCGTCCAGGTGACCCCGTTGTCGTTCGAGTAGTAGACGTGGTTGCTCGTGTTGTCGGCAACCGCCACAAAGACACCATTGCCAAAAGCCACACTTCGGAAATGCAAGTCCGCGATGGTGCGAGCGGTCCAGGAACTTCCGTCTGTCGAAGTCATCACGTGAGTGCCGAACGATGCGACGGCGACGTAAGTGCCGTTGCCATATGCGACTGACTCAAAACTTGGAGAGCTGTTATCCGGGAGCGTTGCCAATGTCCAGTTCTGGCCGGTGGTCACGCTGTGTGTAGTCGGCTGTCCGCCTGTTTGTTGGGAATCGGATGAGTGAGTTGCTGCGATGGCAGATGACGGCGATACCACGCCGATGCTGACTGCTGCCGCGAGTGTCGCAAGCACTGTCGCCAGGACTGCAGTCACTGATATCGGGCGGGCGCGCCTTACAGCACTGTTTGAAGATTCAGTCGATTCGTGGTTCGCGGTCACTGCACCTTGATCATCCATCTCGACATCGCACCACCAGTTGTTTAGTGGGTCCAACTGGCTTGATTCGCGTTGCACCATCTGGGTGATCAGTCGGCTAAAGGATCTTTGCTGATTTGTGTCGTTCACTAGCCGCACCTACGCTCCATGAGTGATCTTGGTAAGGCGCTTCGGGACGGTGATCTTGAGTGTCTGCGTCGCGATGGGGCTGACCACGATTGATTCCGCCCGGGTTTGGGCCGACTTAAGCCACCCAACATTGCCGCGCGTGGTCGGTGGAACTCTCGCTCCGACTGAGCACACTCCTTGGTTTGTCATCGTTCAGCAGAATCCCCAAATGCTGTGCGGTGGAGCAGTCATTGGGCCTCAGTGGGTGGTCACTGCTGCGCATTGTGTGGACTCCCCGAACTTGGCGAGAAACCAAAGCGTGACCGTTAATCCGGCCAGTTTCAATGCCAACACATTCCGAGCACGTGGTGGTCAGCGAGTTGCGATAGCTAAGACTTATATTCATCCGGGATATATCGGCGGCGATGATTACTTCGGAACGCCACCACAAAACGACATCGCGTTGGTTCGGACCCGGACGTTCCTCAACTCAGTTTCGCTTCCGTTCTCGTCGGATGTAGCCGGACCCGCCGCGAATGACCCGCTCGTGACGGTCGGTTTCGGCGCCACTTCTCCGACATCATCAGTGAGTTCCAAACTGCGAACGCTTAACGTCAACGACCTTGCCGGCCCAACAGGCGAGTGCGGCAGCTACGGATCACGGTATGAAGCAGACAAGATGCTGTGCGGTGGATCGTTGGATGGCACTCGAAGGACCTGCGATGGTGACAGTGGAGGACCACTGATGACGCCGGGGTTCCGGTCACTTGTGGGGCTGGTCGGTTGGAGCTCCGGATGTTCCGATGCCAGTTCCCCGTCGGTCTTCACTCGGGTATCGACATATGCGCAGTGGGTTGCGCAAGTCACCCATATTAGCCCGAACATGCCAGCGCAGCCGAGCTTCACCAGAGTGCACTTGAAATTGACAACGAATTGTGGGCGTTCGTCTTGTGCCATCGCGCGCGACAGACAAGGGGGGTTCTTGTTGAGCAACCGCGGCGGCAGCGGCCTCAGGTGGCGCACCGACATTCCCGGCGGCTTGAAGGTGTCTCAGCGCAAGGGATATCTGGGGCCGGGTCGCAATCAGCGGGTTGTTGTTACCGCGCTTGGCAGGCCAGTAGTGTGCGCTCGTGTCAGAGTTAACGGTCATTCCGCGAGCAACAGATCAATTGATATTAGCCTGAATCGACTGGGTTGCCGTTAGTACTGGATGAAGCTATGTGAGGTCCGTCAGCGGGCCAAGAGTTGATTCTTTGGAACACCCTGATCAACCAAGGCGGCTGCCTCGCCGGCACCGGCAACGGGCAAATCGTCAGGATTGATCAAGCCAGCTTGGACCAATACGCAAGCTTGATCCCAGTAAATGTGTTCGTGGGACACCTTGTCTCCCTCGAAGCCCATGACTACGACCAACGGCACTGAGATTCGACGGCCCGTCGGCGCAACGCCCGGGAGCATGAAATCGACGGGCGTGGTGTGCGTGAATGAAAAGATCAGTTCTTCGACGACTTGATTCTCGCCGACGGTGCGCGAAATTTGTTCGGTCGTTGTGTCGGGTGGCACGTGCCCAACGAAGTGGTTCGTATAGAAGTCTCGGACTCCGGCCGCACCGACGCCGCCAATCAGAGTCGGAACGTTGTGAACGTACGGTTCCTCCGTCATGGTCGCCATTGTTTTGTCGACGTCAATATCGACAAACTCAGCCTCAACATGCGTATCGAAGATTTCGCCAAGATCTTTCACGTCAGTGTCCCTATCGTTTGTATGGCAATCGCCGCTGATGTTGTTGGCGCCTAATTCTTTACCGTCACCAGGCCCTGAGCATTGCCCGCCAGAGTGTCGGTTATCCATTGGGATCCTGCACTGACGGATTGCCAATCGTCGTTCTTTCCAGGTTTGCCACATGCTTCGTTGAAGATTCCACGCAACGTGCCGGCGACATACGTTCTGCCCGAGGCTTTGCCAGCTTCATCAAATCCGTTTTCGGCGAAGAGGTACGGGCCGCCGGAGTCGAACAGGCATGTTGCCGCACCTTGACCACCGGGAGCGCCACCGCAAAAAATATTGGGAACGCTTTTGGTGTTTCCGCAAGTTGTCAGTGGGTAGGTTTCTTCATTCGCCCACTTGAGTACAGCTGAAGGTTTGACGTTGCGTGCTTTGGTGGTGCCCCAACCGATTCCGATTGCCCGCGCACCCAGTTGGTAAGGCGCAGTGTCGCTTGCCTTTGCAAATCCGATTGGTGCGATCCCGGTGATGGGGTGATCCAGTTTGAGCAATGACAAGTCAGACCCAGGTTGATCTCTAAACGCCACGACCTTTGCTGTCGTACCGCCTGCGGCCCATTGCGTTGAATTGAGTCGAACGTTCCACGATGAGACTTTGCGAGTTCCCCAGCTAGCGTGGCAATGAGCTGCCGACAAAACCCACTGCGGGGCAACAAGGCTGCCCCCGCAGACGGGAATCCGCAGACCGAGGACACTCAATTTCGTGGAGGCCATCCACGGGAATTGACCCGGCAGCGCGTCCTTGCCGCCAATGATCTGTGGGGGGTCTTGCGCCGCTTGCTGCGGCCCAACCGCCGGAGCCACAGCCGCTTGGTTTTGAGCCGAACAACCAGTCACCGCCATTGCCGCAATTGCGGCGATTGCGACTAACCCAATTGCGCCCGAGCGCAAATGTCCAAATTCAGTGTGCCTCTTAACCATTTGGTGATCATTGCGGCGCTTTGACCCTGTCGCAAATCAACTGAACCGTTTGATTCGCGTCATGCAGATACGGATACGAATCGCCGAGATGTGGAGTGATTCCATTTCGAAGTCTGCCTTCGGCGACGAGCTTCTCGTTGGCATTGCCGGTGAGTCTCATTCCTCCTTCGTGCACGGACCTGTGGTGTGCCAGGCACAGGCCAGCCATATTGGGCATATCGGATCGGCCGCCGTGTTCCCAGTACTGAAGATGATGCACATTTTCGATTTGGTAGTCACAGCCCGGCCATCGGCAATGTCGATCTCGAACTTCGATTGCCACCCGTTGGGCCCTTGTGACGATGCGTTTTGCTCGCCCGGTGTCAAGGACTTCTGATCTGGAATTCATGACTACCGGAATGACCCGTGATTCACAGGCAAGCCGCCGCACGGTTGCAGCAGGGATGTCGCCAACACCCTTGAGTTGGCCTCCAGCTGCGTCAATTTTCATTCGTAGGTCTTCGACAGTGGTAGTCACAATCAAAGTGACTGGCAACCCGTCGTGCGCCGTCGGCATCTGGTCGTTTCGCATGGCGATTCCGAGAACGTGACGTAGTGCGTCAACGTTGAGCTTTGACACCGGTGCACGATCGACGGAATCAGCCGTTGGCGTGAGGATGTCGCGTGCGGCGGCGAGTGCTGTTAGTAGTGCGGAACCAGTCTCGGCATCGAGCATCCCGTCAACTCGCACCATTCCATCCATAAGTGGTGATGCGTGTAGGAAGGCTAGATCGCGTTGTTCGAGATAGCCGTCATAAAGGCCTTGGGCGTCAACGCGCTCGGCCCAGGCGTTCACCAGAACCTTGAGCCTGTCTGGCCGCCCCGAAGTAGCGATTCGCGTAAATATCTCGTCTGCATCTGACATTAACTCGCGACGCAACGGATGCTGCTGACTCTGGCGCGCAACCAAGCGCATGTGCTCAAACGAAGTGGTTCCGGAATTGAATGCAGCGGTCAGCTGTGGAAGTAGCTCGACTGTTCGGGCAATCCCCAGACGTGCACCGGCGATGGTCTTGGTGCACCTCGAACGTTGCGAAATCCACGCGCTCAAACTGCGCGCTCCGTCAACCTTCCACTGGTCGGTTTTGTCCGCAATACCAACAGCCCGCACATCCATTGCATCAATTTGATTCCGCAAGCCCGCCAGCTGAGCAATTAA
>JAHEXM010000050.1:4957-7744 GCA_023252115.1 Micrococcales bacterium
CCCATATCAATTTGAGCTAACTGCTCACGTAAGTCAATGATCTGATCAACCACCAAAACTGAATCATGTGAACCCTTCGCCGAGTTACCACCAACGTCCGGCGCTGCAAGGTAAGAATTGGGTTGACCGAACATTGGGTCACCACCTCGGGAAAGCGGTTACGGCACAAACCGCCCGACCCGGCGAAGGCGTTCACGACTAGCCACGTACTACTCGGAGGACAACTGGCGAACTGCTTTCCTATTTACGAACAACAAACTACAACCGTCCACTGACAATCGAAACCTCATGTTCGACTGATGTGGACAAACAGTTGGGGCTGCTACAGCTCGCTGCTACCGACGCCGAGATGAACCGTGAAGAGGTTCGATGGATCGTATGCTTTCTTGATCTCCAGCAATCGTGGGTAGTTCGAACCCCAAAAGGAGGTTTGCGGATTCGGCTCGTCGTAGCCGGACTCATTGAAGTAGGCCCCGGAATCCGGAGTCGCCTTGCGCAGAAGCCCAATGGCACGAGCACTTCCGTCGGCAAGGATTTGCGCTTGCGCGTAGTCGGGTTCGTGACCGACAGCGCCGGGCAATCCGTCAACGTCCCCAACAATCAGCGCGAGCATCGGTGATTCAAGAGCCGCCGGATGTACCGATGTTTTTTGGTTACGTCCATTCGCATCGGGTGCCGCATAGCCGAGACCCTTGTATGTCACCAGGTCAACCCTTGCTGTGGTCGACGCGTCACAGATCAAGTCGGCAGTTGGTTCGATTGAGTGGGCCGCAAACATCGAGGCTGGCAACCATCTGGACTGCATGCTTGCGACGTAGTAGTTCACGCGTGCATCAGCATCGCCGTACCACCACTGTTTGGGGTTGTCCGGATTGATCGTGACAAATGTCGGATCAATAGCCGCATAAAAAGCGGGATCCCAAAAGTTTTGGAAATCCGTGTCCAGGCCAAGCAATTCGGCATATTCGAGGTCATCTTGCCCATTGATCCACTCGACCAATGAGGACGACAGCTCGACACGTCCAGCCTCGTCACGATCCAGGCACATGACGCCAAATGCCAAGACCGGTCCAGGGCCAAAATGCGCAGTCACCGAAAGGTCGGGATCTGCCGACTGCTCGGCGATCACGGTTAGGTAACGAGCGACAAGCCGCCGAAATGCTGCAGGTGACTCTGCAGTTACGACGCTGATCGTCATTCCCACTGTTTTGGGGATGTCAAAGGTCCGCAATGTAAATCGGGTCACGATCCCGAACGTGCCGCCGCCGCCACCGCGCAGCGCCCAAAACAGATCTGCATTCTGGTGTTCGTTCGCAATGAGAACTTGACCGTCTGCCGTGACGACTTCTACTTCGCACAGATTCGCCGCTGCGCAGCCGAACCGCTTAGAGAAGATCCCAAAGCCGCCGCCAAGGATGAAGCCACCGAGGCCAACGCTGGTGGCAGAGCCACCTTGAACGTAGCGACCGGCCTCCGTCGCTGCTTGGTACGCCTTGATCCAGCGAACGCCGGGGCCGCAATGCATGACATGGAGTGGCTCGCTGTCGGCAGGAGCGCCGCTGGGAATGAAAGCCTCTTCAAGATCAACGTCACGCATCGGATGCGTCCAGATCAGGAAAGAATCCGCGGCATTCGACCGGCCAAGAAAGTCGTGTCCCGTTCCTTTTACCACCAGTCGCACATCGTGTTCCCTTGCGAAGTTCACGCCCGCGACTACGTCTTGTGTCGATTCGGCTGCGACTGCGTATTCGCTAACCTGCGGGCTCCACCCGTTCAAGTACCCGTTCATCTCCACCGCGCCCGGGTCATCCTGGTTGGCAAAGGGATTGGCGTGGGCAGCCATCTCTGCATCAACGTTGCCCTGAAGGCTCGAGTCCTGCGATACGGCTATTGGCGATACCGGTTTGACTAGGCGGCCACCGACCGCGCTTCTGAGTTGGTCCCATGCGGCCTGATCGGGTGTAGGGCGTGGTGCAACGGAAGAAGGCATGCCATGAAGCTAGCTATTAGTGCAGAGCACTGTGGTAGCTACCTGACCCGTTTGGAGTACGCATGAGGAGTGCGCGGTGCTATCGATCCAGCGTGACTAATGCGGGTTCGACGCTTTGGGTAGTCACTATTTTCTGGGCTCGGAATGGATAAATCAGCTGGCGGAAGAAGCCGTCGGGAACCGGGTTGCCATAGATCCCAAACGTTTGAGGGACATGACCCTTGGGCAGGTAGCAAGTGCGAAATAACAGGTCCCAGAAGACAAACAGTCCGGCAAAGTTCTTGTTAACTGCTTCGGGTGCTGCGGAATGATGCCAACGATGAAAGACCGGACTTGCAATAACGTGCCGCAGTGGTCCGTATGTCCATCCGACATTGGCGTGCAAAGCGATTGCGTAGAAAGTCAGAAACGGGACGTAGAACGCAAGCGCGGCTGGATCGAATCCCAGCAGCAGCAACGGTGCAGCGACCAAGAGTGTGGACACTAGATCGCCGAGAGGATGCACACGGACGGATGACAGCCAATCCACTTGAGTAGACGAGTGGTGTACGGAATGGATCTGCCATAGCTTGCGCCGCGAATGAAAAGTGCGGTGAGTCCAATAACCGATGAAGTCAGCCAAGATCGTGAACTCCACCAGCTGTAACACAAGGGGTTGGTTGCTGATCATTGAGTGACGCGGAGAAAGTCCGCGGAGTTGATCAACACTCAGACTCATTCCCGATATCCGAGCGATGGTGAGCACAACAACGCCGATCGTCAGGCCCACCATGACTTTTCCGATGATGCTGGTGAAG
>JAHEXM010000050.1:7754-9103 GCA_023252115.1 Micrococcales bacterium
GGTGAAGGCGTAGTAGGCAAGATCGGTACGGAATCCGCGGCGAAGGCGCCGCTGGCCTTTGATCGATGCGAAACGCCATTCGATCAGGCTGAAGATCGCAAACAGGATCGCGAAGGCAATCGCACTGTTGACAAGCTTCATAGGTCCTCCCTTCGAAAGCGCGCCCGGAGGGACTCGAACCCCCAACCGACCGGATTGATCTTGTTTGTCCGTGGTTGTCCGCTGACGTTCGTTTCGTTCAAGTTCTATGCGCGAATCTGGACAACTTTGTCCGTGGTTGATCGTGGTTGTCCGTGGATGGTTGCTCAGACGTTGCTGTCAAGGTTGCTGTCAATACGCTGCAGCTAAAGAATTCATCGTTTCGTTCTCGGCTTTTTGGGTGGAAGTGCACTTACGTACTCTTGAGCGCGCAGGATCCACATCGTGGTTAGATCATTTTCATCGCGCCATGAGGGTGGGAGACCCGCGTAGCCGGTCATCGGCCTCTCGGCGGGTCCGAACGATCCGACGCCCTGCACCCTACGTAGTGCAGTCAGATGTTCATCGCCAAGTCGGATTCCCACGGTTGTGCCGAAAAGCCCAGCGAACATGTTCCCATTCACGAATGCGCCAAGGTTGCCAAACATCGGCTTGATGGTGATTTCTGGGTCTCCGGCGAAGAGCGAACGAAAGTATTCTTTGTCGGCATCGGACGCTTTCGGTATCTTCATTGCAGGCCCTTTCGCACTCAGGTTGGGGTCGGGTTGGCAGCACCAATATGGTTAGTGGTTTGCCGCGGATTCGAGAACTTCTTTGAGTTTGCTGAGCTGTCGGGTCTCCGCCCGAAGCTGCTTCTTGATCATCGGTGACATGAGTTTCATCATTCCCTTGGGCTCCAAATCCAAGGAGAAGCTAACCGTCGTAGTCGAATCGTTGACCGGGACCAGATTGAACCGGCCTTCAGGCCGGGCCGGTCCTGCCGTGACCCGAAACTCGATGCAAGTTGGTTTCTCGAACCTAGTGATTACGTAGTCCCCATCGATGCGACGACCCCCAGGTCCCGAGAGAACCTGGGCGTAGCTTGAGCCCAGACCGACATCGTCGTTCGAAGTCTTCTCAATTGATATGACACCCGAGCGCCACTTCGAATTGTTCTCGCCATCAGCAATGAACGAAAACACCTCGGCAATCGGGCAGTTGATTGATTCTTCGTGTGAGTCACGCATCGTGGTTCCTCGTTTCATCTAGTGACTGTTGATAGGCAAGTGCTTCGATCAGAAAGTCTCTTTCCGCTTCGTTGTCAGCCAATCTGATGGCTGTTCGGTAATCATCCCTAGCCCCGATCATGTGGCCCGACCTCCTATGTAAAT
>JAHEXM010000051.1 GCA_023252115.1 Micrococcales bacterium
ATGGCGACAACTGCGATCGCAATGGCCCACTGCGCAGTCGAACCGTCGTTTGCTCCAGCACTAGGACGCGCGAACGTTACGAAAACCGCAATGCCAACGGTGACGACAATCGCGCCCAACCAGTCGCTTAGGGAAATGTGCGTCTTACTAATCCATCGGGCGAATGGCAGAATGAACACAAGTTGAGTGACGAAAATGACTTGGATAACGGAGAGCTGACCAAATCCCAACGAGGCAACGTGAAACGCATAACCAACAATCATCAAAAGGAAGCCCACCAGAAACAACGGCTTCTTGAGAGTCCGCAGCAGTGCGCTTGTTTCACTGGTACCCGGCTTGCCAGAGGTACTTGCCGCCTTGTGTTGCAAAACATTGCTTAGTGCCTCGATTGCCGCCGCGATCAAGACGAGGACGACTGCCAGAATCTGCGTCGCGTTCACGAAATCATTCTTGCGTGTCAGGGCCCGACGAGTAATGCCTGAATATCTGTCGGTACGCCGAATGAGGAGCAGTTGGAGCGGGACCAGTTGCAGTTAGTTCTCGGTTGCCGCGGCCGCTGCAAGCGCTGGCGGCAAAAACAGACGCCCACGAAAGCCGTGCCGGAAAGTTCGAATCGAGACCGTCACCCAGGCGATCAATAGTCCAAAGAAGAAGACCACTGCCAGGTAACGGAAGAAGTCTGATTCGCTACGCAAAGCTAAGGCGCTCGTCGCCGTCACGCAGGTGCCAACTGGGAACGTGAACGACCACCAAGTTAAACCAAACGGAAGTCTCTGGCGCGCAACGTGAATAGTAATTGCGCCAGCAAGGACCGCCCAAAATACTGCAAAACCCCACGTCGGAATCCCGTAGAGCAAACCGAATGCCAACATCTCATCATCGAATGGCCCGGGCAGGTTGTTCACCACTGCCCCACTGAGATTGTTTGCAGCCGTGATCGATTGGCCCAGCGGACCAAGAACGATCCAAAGTGTCGGCACCAGCAACACCGGCAGCATTGGATGAAAAACCATGCGAGCCCAGATCAGTGTGATCACAATGATGCTCGTCACCAGACTCACACCGAACATTGCGTAACAGAACATCACCATGGTGAGTTGAGCCTGGCCCGCTGGCAGATGAGCAACCAAAACCGCCCCGGCGTTTGCCGCAACCATTGGCGGCACTAGCGGCATGAGCCATCCACCAAAGGCGCCATCCGCCTTCGCCTGGCCGCGGGTAAACATGACGTACGGAATAGTGACCGCACAGATGAGGCCAGAAATAGTCCCGATCGGCCACAAGATCCAGTCGACCACAACAGCCGCTTGCACACCGATCAGATCTTTGCCGAGCAACATGGTCCCCAAACCGACGGTCAGGATCGCCATGGGCGGAGCGCCGTAAAACTGCGCCAAGATCGGGTCGTCTATGTACTTGAGTGCAGTAGACCGATACTTCGTCCAGTGAATTGCCCAGGCGATGAGCAAGGCGACCAGCAACACCGCTGAGATGACCCACATGATCAAACCGAAGTTGTGCAGGCCCGGAATACGCACAGGCAGTGTGGCCGCGGCGGTCGCCACGATGCCGGTGCCCATAACCACGGCAAACCAGTTCGGGCCAAGATTCGCGAACACCAGACCGGGACGCTCCAAATCCCCCAGAAATTTTCCTTCGTCAGACTCTTTGGTGTTCTGTGCCATGGCACGAGTATGGCGAGTGTGCTCAGGTATTCGCGTCCGTTCGGCGGCCACGACCACGGGTTTCTGGTCGGCTATGACTAGCCTTCATGAATGAAGTCCAGATTCCGCTTCACAGCGGCCGCGATCTCGCTCGTGGTGGCATTAACCGTTGCTGGCTGCGGCGGCTCGACACCCTCCTCCACACCACCACCATCGTCCAGCTCGCACGCGGTCGTTGTGGTGAGTGGATTCGCTGCGCAGAGCCCGTTCACCACTCCCACCCAAGGGTGCGGCAAAGGACAAGCGGCTGGAATCAGCGATACAGGACTTCGCGACTCGTTACTAAAATCGGGATACCCCGTTTACACATCGCCAGCGCAGGTTGGGCCTGGCCAGATCACCGACTACGCGGGATTTGGCCCGTTTTCGGAATGTCCGCCCGCGCTGCCGGAATCGATGACTGTCAACGCTCTACAGCCGATCGATGCTGGCGGTCAACGGCTGAGTAATTTCATCAATTACCTGAACTCGCAGTACCACGTGTCTTCGGTTGACATCGTTGCCCATTCAATGGGCGGCCTGTTTTCGCGATCCGCAATCAAGGTTTTGAAGGACACGAGTTCGCCCGTTGCCGTCACCTCACTCACGACACTTGGAACTCCGTGGGAAGGATCGTTCGCTGCCGACATAGCAACCGGCGGCCTTCCTGCTTCATCGTGCGGGGGACAAACGGCATGCAAGAACGTGGTCAAGACGGTTAAAGACATCACGAAATCAGGAAAGGTCGCTGCACCAGAACAGCTGACAAAGCAGTTTCTGGATGGGACCGATGGAAAGTCTGGCTGGAACGCTGCACAAGGCAACGCTCTCGAGGGCATTCCAGTGACGTTGTTTGCTGGCAATTTATTGACGCTTAACGGTGGCAATCCGAATGCATGGCCAAACGACGGTTTGATTCAACTCACCAGCGCACTGGCAACTGGGGTCTCAAATACCGTTCTACCTCAACGCACGTGCTTCACTCGACCCGATGTTCACAGCGCATTTTTTACTGACGCGCTGAAACTGAATATCGATCAGGCTCTGACTTGGGACCCCGATGTTCTGCAGGGCGTCAGCGCAGCTCTCGCGACAACGGCCAACACCGCCTCAACCCAGCCGAACCGATTCGGTTGCCCGTAACTGGTAGATCAGCTGTAGAACTTGGCAATCACGTCGGCGCGAGCACTCAACTTTGTCTGGGCATAGGCCTCTGCTGGTCGCGCTCCGAGCGCTGCCGCGCGAGCATGCGCCGCAGCAACAACCGCGTCGCGGTCGCCATCGACCAGCTCGTCAAAGAAACCCAGCTTCAATGCGCCCTCGGGGTCGGTGATTTCGCCCAGTGATGCGATCTCGGCTGCTGCCCCAGTCATTCGATACTGCGACATTGCGATTGCCGCGTCAGGCAAGGCAATTCCGATCGGCACTTCGCTATAGCCAATCTTGTACTTGCCCGCACGCCCAATGTGGTAATCGCCAGTCACCAATATGACTGCACCACCCGCCATGGCATGACCTGTGCATGCCACGACGATCGGCTTGGGGCAGGTGAAGAGCGCACCAAACAGCTGGCCCGCCGCCTGAATAATGGCTTGGGCAGCCTCGGGGCCCTTTTGTACTTCGTTGAGGTCAAGACCAGCCGACAGACATTTCTGGTTGCCCGCGAGCACAATCGCCGAAGCCGACGCATCATCTTGGGCTACGACAATGGCTTCACTTAACTGGGAAACCAGCACATAGCTCAAAGCATTTACGGCCCCATCGTCCACATGCAGAATGGCCACGCCCTCGCGCATTTCAACGTTAATCGGGTTTTCGGATGCCATTCGTTTCTTCTCCTAGCTATCGACTAGACGGGTGCCCTGCCGCTTGGTCAACAAGGTCGTGGCTTACCCCAAGCGACTCTGCAGTTTCGGAAAGCACAAAATCAACTTCGGCGAGATTCTTGCGCATTTGGCGCTCTTGAAGCGCGGGCACGCGAGCAGTGATTCGGGATGAGATTCCCATGACTGGCTTAGTCAAGAATGGCAAGTGCTTCCAGCGGGTGTCCTCGATGCCCAAGCCGTCGGCGATCTCGTCGCCGACGAAGTTGCGAGCCAGGCCATGCAGTAATTGCCTGCCGTTTCGTCGCCCGACAATGCCAAGAAGCCCACTTGCATTCTCAAGGTCCATCGCCAGCACATCATCAAGCAGCGCAGTTACAAAGTCGCGACAGTACTGGTCGGGCGGCGGGGCAACTATGTGCTGCAAATCCTCGAGCCTCTCGGCCTCTGCCTGGTTAGTGGTCAGCACTTGGTCCTCGACGCCGATGAGATAACCCATGTAGCGCCACATGGCATACATGCCAGCAATTTCCGCTGCGTTGAAATGGACGCCGAGCCGTTGCATTGCGCGTATCGGCAACATGCTGAATTCGACGACCGTAAATGCAAGGTCTGCTTGGTTAATAGGAATACCGAGATCGTCGACGTCCCATTCGATGTGCTCGAGAATGTGACGACGGACAAAGGCATGGATCATGCGGACTCGCACGGTGCGCGCGAAACCCACACCGTCGCGATGCAGCCCACCCGGTCGCGCCGTCGCGAAGACCCACATCGAAGTTTCCAATGCGCGAAGCTTGGCTTGGTCGCGAAAGCGCATGGTTACCGCGAGCGGTGCTGTCGCGGCCGCATTGCTATAACCACTCACCAGTGAAGCCGTACCAAGTGCGATTCCCGCTTCGCGTGCGTGACGGCTATACGCGGCGGCGCCAAGGTCAATCTGTTCCATGTCTGCCCAAAACGGCACTTCCTCAACTTGTGCCATAAGGGCCCTGAGTGAATCTGGCGCATCATCGGGCACGACGCCGGTCGAGATGGCTTCATCCAGCATCTGCAACCCACGACCTTTGCCTATTTTCTGGCAATCGATGGCGAATGCATCCGCCAGTGGATCACCCATACGCAGTGCCAGCACATATTGATTCACGCGCTCGCCGTGCCTCGCCAAAGCTGCATCAACGTTGCGCACGCGGCCAAGGGTGGGCGCCGTCAGCGCAACGGGCTCATCGAGTTGGGTCACCTGTCAAAAAGTAGCGACGAATGAGCGCTCGAGCATTCTCAAGTCGGCACCTGGGTGAACCAAGGCACGGCTACTATCGCTCCCGGATTGGCTTGGAGCTGTCCTAGGATCAGGGCATGCAGTTGAACTTCTCGCTGGGCCAGACGGCTGTCGGTATTGCTGCGCGCGCCCTATCCCAAGTCGGCGACACCGCCACTGACGTTGTTCGCCCGTTGATCCAGATCACGATCATCGTTGTCAATGACGGTTATATCGGAGACCCAAAGGACGAAGACTCGATCGAGTTGACGGACTAACACGGTGCTCCGAAGTGCCTGCGGAGCAGCAGGTAGCCTCTAAAGATGCGTCAAATTGGCTCCTTGCTCTTCTGGACCTTCGTCGTCTTGAGTTCAGCGCTGCTGTTTCCAGTCGCTCTGCTGATCTGGGCCTGCACCGCTCCTTTCGATCAAAAACGAACTGCCTTGCATCGCTTCACCTGCTTTTGGGGTTCTATCTACACCTGGACCAACCCTGCCTGGAATGTCACGATCTCTGGTCGGGAACGGATCGAGCCCGGCCGCACATATGTATTGGTTGCCAATCACCTGTCGTTGCTTGACATTTTGGTGATGTTCCGATTGTTCCGTGATTTCAAATGGGTGTCGAAGGCTGAGATCTTTAAGGTTCCCGCCGTTGGATGGAATATGAGTCTCAACCGTTACATCCCGCTGAAGCGAGGCAATCGGGAAAGCATCAAGGAAATGATGTCCGCGTGCGAGACAACCCTCGGCCGTGGATCGTCGATCATGATGTTTCCCGAGGGCACCCGTTCGAAAACCGGCGAATTGCGCGACTTCAAACCCGGTGCGTTTGAGTTGGCGCGCAAGACGGAGACCGCAGTCGTGCCTCTCGTTATTCGCGGAACGCACGATGCACTTCCCAAGCACGGCTTTGTTCTGCGCGGGCGTCACTCGATTTCGGTAACTGTCTTGCCAGAGGTTCCGGTTAACACTGTGGAATCGATGACGACTACCGAACTCACGGCATACGTTCGTGATTTGATCGCGACCGAGATCCAGTCGCAGGAACTAACTGTTGCGGAGCAGCACTAGCGCCGTCGCCCTACTGCTTGTACGAGGAATAGAACGGCTCAAGGCGGGCACGAATGCGCCCCTCGACATATTTGGCACCAGCAGCGGAATCGAAAACTGGCGTGATGACATCAGTGATCAAACGAGTCAACACCTCAGCCGTGATGCCGGCATCATCAAGCAGAGCTACCACCTTGCGTTTGCCATTGTGCGCGAAGAAGTCGTCGATCACTTTGGCGCTGAGTTCATGAAGGAACGGTGTCTGCCTTAGCTGCAACCATGCCTCTTGTCCCGCCTCGACCAAGTCATCGATCTTCTTGGCTGGCACAAGTTGAGCCAACTCGGCCACGCTCGACTTCGCGTTCGTTTCCCAAACCTCGTTGGCAACTGCGGTTAAAACTTCCTTGTCGAGCACCTTGTCGAGATACTGTTTGCTGTCACGAATTGTGTCCTGGATATTCGAGTTCACAAACGAGGTCAGCTGTTTGTCGACTGCCTTCTCGAGTTTGGGTGCAGCAGTGCTGATCGCACTTTGCCCCATTCGCATCAGAGTCGATGCGCCTGGCACCTTGCGCGCGATGAGGTTCTCGGCTTGTAGATAGTTCTTGATTCCCTGATACAGCACGTGGGAAATGAGTTGTGAATACACCTCGCTGGTGGTGACCTGAGTGGTCACTGTCTCGCGCAGGTCGGTCAAGTCAATGACGGTGGCAACTACTCGGTCATAGCTAGCAACCGGAATGAGGTCCCCCAGCATTGTTTCGTCAACCGATGCGGCCGCGTGTGCTGACTTCAGCATTCGTGCCAGCATCGCAGCGAGCTCATCACTGATGGCAACCTCGCGAATGTAGCTGCGGAATAGCTCTACAACCGTCCCTTTGTCGAGGACGTCATTGAGCTTGACCGCCCTGAGCCACTCGTAGGCGGCGCTCACCTCTTCGTCGATGGTGACAGCGAGACCATCGCCATGCCAACGATCGATTTCGAATTTGACGTGGGCTTCGAGCATCTCGCTGGTTGCAGGCATGGCGCGATTCTCACATGGCCAATTTCAGTATTGACATGTGACTAAATGGTCACCTATTGTTGGGGGGTGACGGATGATCAGGTTTTCAAAGCCCTGGCAGATCCGACGCGACGCTTCCTGCTGTATCTGCTGTTTGACCGCGATGGACGGACGCTGACCGAGCTGGAATCAGAACTGTCAATGACGCGATCCGGGGTGATGAAGCACTTGAAGGTCCTGGAAGACGCCGGGCTCGTGGTGACTCGCAAGTCAGGACGCCGCAAGCTGCATTACTTGAACCCCGTTCCCATCCGATTGGTGCACGACAGGTGGGTGAGCAAGTACGCCGAACCGTGGGTCGCGGCCCTCAGTGAACTCAAAACAAGTATCGAGGAGTAGGACATGGAGAAGGTATTCGAGATTTACATCAAGACAACGCCAGAGCAACTCTGGCAAGCGATCACCAATAGCGAGCTGAGACAAAAGTATTGGTTTGGCGTTGGCATTGAAACCGATTGGACCCCTGGGTCTGGCTACGTAACCGGTCATCGAGCAGCTGGGGTATCGATTGGCGAAGGCGAAAACCTGGAGGTCGATCCACCGCGGCGACTCGTTCAGAGTTTCACTGCACTGTGGAGCGACGACGTTAAAGCCGAAGGAACCTCCAGGGTTACCTGGGAGATTGAACCTGTTGGCGATTCGTGCAAGCTAACCGTGATTCACGACCAACTAAATGACACAACCAATGCGCAGATCTATGGCGGGTGGCCGCAGATACTTTCCGGCCTCAAGACCCTGCTCGAAACAGGCGGCACTCTGACAACACCGGGCTCGCTGATGTATTCGCAAGCGGGCAGCTAGTTCGACGTTGTGTCAAATGCGCGGCGACTTGATCTCGCTTGCGTCGCCCGGTCCATGAGCAAGTCGCTCTATCGATGCGGCATCACCCGGTTGCATCAACGAGGTCGCCCGGTTACCCAACCATAGATGAGCATGGGCTTGTTGATCGATGTCTCCTGCTAAGAAAGTCTGGGTGCCCGATGAGTCAACCCCGCGCGTTGAGGTCGATGCCGCTACTGGTCTCGGCGATGCTAGTCGTGACTGGGGTCGTTGGTTGTGGTGCCTCAAACCAGGCAACAACCCAGCATTCCGCGGGTGCAGCATCTACATGCGCCGATGGTGGTACGTGTGTGGTTGGGGATACTGGTCCCGGTGGTGGCACAGTGATTTACGTGGCTGCGACGACATTTACTTCACCTGGATCCACATGCGGTGACTCGTGCCATTACCTGGAAGCCGCACCCAAGGACCTGGCAGCAATTTCTTGGTGCAGTAGTAAGTCGACCTTGATACCGGGGACGTTTGGTGTCGAGATCGGAACTGGTTTTGCTAACACTGAGTTGATGTTGTCGGGCGGGTGGTACGGGTGCATCCACGGGGCCGGTTACATAGCTCGTAACTACAGCAACAATGGCAAGACGGATTGGTTCTTGCCATCCAAGGATGAACTCAACGCGGCGTACGCGGCACATGCACGAGGTATCGGCGGATTCGCTGCCGACTACTACTGGTCCTCGACGCAGTGCAATGCGACCAACGCATGGGTCCAGAACTTCCCCAACGGCAAACAGCTCACCGACGTCAAGGGTGCCGCCCGCCGTGTACGGCCGGTTCGGGCTTTTTAGCCCTTCATCTGTTTGTCAATTCACCACGTGTATACGGTTTGCTTCGGCTACCGGATCAGCAAGGCATGAGACAAGTCGGCAAGGTGCCGATGAAGAATTGAGCGAATAGCGCTGCCTGGCAACACTTTGGGATCGGTCAACGTGTGCAGCGTCATTCCATCGATGAGTGCATGAAGCCGCATTGTTTCAAGGTCGAGGTCGCGATCCGGCGAGAGCAGGGATTGCCCCTTCATATACCCAAGAATCTCGTGGATTCCATCGGCAACTTCGCTGTTCACTTCTGATAGGTGCCTTCGCAGATCGGGTTTCGCTTGAGAACGCGCAACAACGCTCAACCAAATTTCGGATTGACGACGCCGCGCTCGTGTCGTTGGAACCACTCGACTAAATGCTTCCTCGAAAGTGGCAATTCCGGCAGACTCTAAGTTCCACGTCCTCAATTGTTCGGTAACAACGGTCAGCGACTCAACCATGGCGAACATGAGTAATTCGTCTTGGCCTTTGAAGTAGTGCGCCAGTGTTGCTTTGGAGGTGCTCGCCTCG
>JAHEXM010000052.1 GCA_023252115.1 Micrococcales bacterium
TCTGGACCAGTAGCTGCGCGAGCCCCGGTCTGGACCCTGCCGAACGTCGAGCTACCACCAGATCGTGTGGTTCGGGAATCCGCCAGTGAAAGTAGCGGTGACGCGCGTGGCGCGGGTGAAGTTGGTTCTGGCCAAGTTGCAGCCCGACAAGTTTGCGTAGCTCAAATTCGCGCGGGTGAAGTTTGCTGACTTCAGGTTCGATCGGACGAAATTTGCCTTGGCGGCATTGATGTGGGAGAGGTTTGCGCGTAACAGATTTGTTTGGCTGAAATTTGTTCCTACGGCTTTTGCCTTGGACAAGTTCGTCGAGGCGAGGTTTGCTCGGCTGAAGTTGATGCCAGTGATTCTGGTATTCGAAAAGTTCGCGTTCTGGAGTCGGGCCCGGGCGAAGTTGACGCGAGCAGATTTCGGCTTCTTCTTGCCCGTCGCGGTTGTCGCGGTTGTCGAACGACCGTCTGTGCTCGAAAACACTGCCCCACGAAAGTCCGTACCGCGAACATCGGCATTGGTGAAGTCGGTTCCGATCAAAATCGCGCCGCGGAAACTTGCACCATGTGCGTCTGCGTTGACCAGGTTTGCGCTCGAGAGAGTGGCGCCAGCAAAGTTGACTCCCACAATATTCACGCCAGTCAGGTCCACGTGAGTGAGATCAATTCCGCCGCACGATCCCGCCGGGCACACAGTGGCAAGTGCAGGAGGCAACGTTGTGCTGTAAACGATAAGCGCTGTCGGGCTGGAAGTTGCCAACGCTGGTGAGCCAACTCCGTTGGTCTCCGTCACTACGACGCGCAGATAGTTGCCAACATCTGTCGCGCCCAGCAGATAGGAGGATTCAGTGGCTCCGCTGACATTGTCATATGTTCCGTTTGCCGTAGTAGCGCGCTGCCATTGGTACGAGGCTGTCGGCGTCGGATTGCCAGTCGCAGTTCCAAGCGTTGACGTAATTGTTTCACCAGACACAACCTGGCCTGACAGCGTCACGCCGGAAATCGTCGGTGTGGCCAACGTTTTGGTGTTTGCAGATGTTCCATATACAACTGTTCCTGCTGATACTGAGTTGTCGACACCAAAGCGTTCCCAGTACGCGGTGCCAGGCGTTAGTCCTGAACATGTTCCAGTATTGGTGACATTGGCAATACCCGTTATTGGGTTGGTGCTACTCAGCGTGCCGTTGATTGGGCTGGTGAACCCAGCATCGGTTGAGCACTGCATGGTGACTGTGGTTGATGCGCCACCCGGGTTAACTGTTGCGCTTGCTGTAACAGTTGCGACTGTCACTGAATCCACACTGGCCGCCGTCACGGTTGGCGCAACGGAAGCAGTCGAGGTGGTGGCGGCAGTGCCATACACAACTGTTCCCGCTGAAACAGAGTTGTCTGCTCCAAATCGCTGCCAATAAGCGGATCCGGGGTTGAAGCCTGAACAAGTTCCCCTGACTGCTACATCTGATGATCCAGTGATCGTCGTGGCGGTGCTCATGACACCGGCTCTGGGGCTAGAGAAGCCGGCGTTGGTTGAGCACTGCATCGTGACCGTGGTTGACGTACCACCGGGATTAATGGTGGCGCTTGCGGTCACTGTTGATGACGTTGCGGAATCCACGCTTGCAGCAGAGACCGTGGGTGCAATAGCGGTGGTGGTGTAGGTGCCAGCGGTTCCGGTGACTGGCGAGCTGACGCTGTTGACGCTGTTGTATGCCTGGAAGCGGATCCAATACTGGGTTCCCGGTGAGAGGTTCGAGCAGCCACCTCCGACTGAGGTCGCGGTCCCAGTTGCGTTGGCGCCACTGGTCATGGTGCCAGCGATCGGGCTGGTGAAACCAACATCGGTGGAGCATTGAACGGTGACGGTGGTTGATGCACCACCGAAGTTGACCGTGCTTGTTGCGGTGATCGCGGTCGAGGCCGGTGAACCAGCGCTCGCGCTAGCTGTGTCGACCGTGGGAGCTATTGCATCGGTGGTTTGAGTTCCAACTGCCCCCGACACCGGGGATCCGACCCCATTGATGCTGTTGTAAGCCTGGAACCGAATCCAGTATTGCGTTCCGGGTGACAGGCTCGAACAGCCACCGGCAACCGGAGAATTACCAACGCCAGTAGCTGTTGCTCCGCTGATCATCGTGCCCGCGAAATTTCCTGAGCTGAAGCCACTAGTTGTCGAACACTGAACGGTGACGGTTGTTGATGCACCACCAGCATTCACCGTGCTCGTAGCCGTAATCGCGGTCGAGGCTGGTGAACCAGCGCTCGCGCTAGCTGTGCTCACTGTTGGTGCGATGGCAGTGGTGGTGTAGGTGCCACTGCCTCCGGTCACGAGGGAACCTGAACCGTTGACGGAGTTGTAGGCCTGGAAACGGATCCAATACTGGGTTCCTGGTGAGAGGCTGGAACATCCGCCGGCAACTGACGTTGCGGTCCCGGTTGCGGTTGCTCCGCTGGTCATAGTCCCGGCGATCGGGCTGGTGAAACCAACATCGGTGGAGCACTGAACGGTGACGGTGGTTGATGCTCCACCAAAGTTCACGGTGCTCGTTGCAGCAATGGTCGATGAAGCCGTTGAACCAGCGCTCGCGCTAGCTGTGCTCACTGTTGGTGCAGCCGCAATCGAACTTGCAGACGAACTCGCGCTTGTTGTACTGAGTCCCGTACTACTTGTCGCCACTACGGTGAATGAATAGGTGCCGGCAGCCAGATCGGTAATGGTCGCGGGCGACGATGTCTTGCCGGGGACGATGACTCCGTCTTGATACACGGTGTACGTGATCGTGCCTTCCGAAGGCTGCGAAGGCTCTGACCAAGTGACGGTAGCTTGCCCATTGCCGCTTGTTGCCGAGACGGACGTTGCTTGATTGAGCGCCGTGATGTCTACCGAGCCGTTGCCACCGGTCGTCCCAAGGGCGCCGTTTGTCCCCTGAGCAAAGTTATTCGCTGTCGCGCCAGATGCAGCTGTGCTGGCGAACGAACCGCCCGCGCCGCCGCCGCTGCCGAGCCAGCTGCCACTGAAGTATCCGTAGCCGCCACCGCCACCGCCGTAGCCGCCACCACCAGCGCTACCGCCGTTGCTTCCTCCACCACCGCCGCCAAAGCCCGCGCCACCACCTCCGACACGTTGGCTTGCATGACCGAAGCTCGCGGATGTGCCACCCGCAGTATCACCGGTGCCGCCATCGCCCTGACCCTGGTAGCCACCGCCGCCACCGCCAGTATTGAAATTAATGGTGGCACCGTTCGCTCCATTTGGGCTGCCACTCGTGCCTCCGGCGCCCCCCGCACCGCCGCCGTTGCCGGCGGCTGTTCCGCCGTTGCCGCCGTTGCCGCTTGAGCTGTTCGAATTTCCGCCGCTGCCGGCCTTGCCCCCAGATCCACTACCATTCCCTCCGGCTGCCGTCCCGGCTGCTGCGCCATCGCCGCCGTCAGCATTGAAGTGCGCACCACCCCCGCCGCCAGCAACCACGGTCACCCCTGTGCCGGTTACTGCCGTCGCCGACCCCCCGCCAGCGGCCGCGGTGGCGCCGCCCCCGACCTTGACGGACAGATTGCCACTCACCGATTGGTAGGTAGTGACAACGGCACCGTTGCCACCGACGCCCGTTTCGCCGCCACCACCGGAACCAGTTCCGCCGCCACCCTTCGCGACGATCTTGACTACGTTTACCCCGCTGGGAAGCGTGTAAGTTGCAGCGTTCGTTCCGTCGGTGTAGGCGAACGACGTCGTATCCGCGCTCGCGGGACTTGCAATTAGCAGCGCGGGACCAAGCCCAACTGCGATTAGTGCGACCGAGAGGAGAACTCGCGAGCAACGCAAATTTCCCACCTCCAGTCACCGTCACGGCATGCGGCATATAGGTCAGAAATATCGTGTCATGGTGGTGCCGTCCACCTGCCTGATGTAACCCGAATGGCGGAACGCGGATGTTGAGCCCTCAACCAGCCGGGGCACTGAATTGGTGGTGCGCTATCTCGGCGGCGAGGGTCGCAAAATTTCCTGGCTCAGAGCGGGAGCGCTCTGTGGCATCTTGGCGTCGAGTGTGCGAAGGCCAGCTGCAAACGCATATTTCTGGATTCCCAATTCCGAGAGCCCGCCGTCCCGGTTCAAAAGGTACTGGTAGTACTGGTAACCCGGGGCGGGATATTCAATGTGGCTGTCTGTCTGGGGTCCGGTGATAGAAGGTTGGTCTGACCCTGACAAGTATTTGTTGTCTGCCGCAATAGCCGGAGACGACGCCCCGACGAGGATCGCGGCACCGGCACCGAGTGCGAACAAACAAGCGATTGGGCGACGAATCACGATCGACTCCTTGTCCATTTGCTACCACGGACATTTTCGACCATGCAGACGCTCGATCCGTCGGTTGCGATCCGCGATTGAGCTATTCGAGTCAATAAACACGCACCGATTAGTGCCGATTTTGACGTGTAATCTGCCCAGTAGCATTCGACTGGACGTAGCGAGTGAAGCAGACCCAGACCACGATCAGTGGCCAAAGCGCTTCGGCGCCCGAGGCGCACCTTTCAGATATTCCACCAAGCGACGTCTGCGTGTTCAAAAAGACAAATGCAACTACAAGAAACAAAAGGAAACACCCAACGCCGATGCTCGGCAACGGGCGCAGAACCCAAGGGATCCTGCTGGATCGCGACCACGCTGCGATGGGCCACACGGCAAGCGCCACAAAAGACACGGTCGCCGAGATCAGGTGGCCCGGCTCTGCGATCGAAGAACCCAATGGAACAAATGCGACGGCAATTGTTGCGGCGCCCCCAACGGCCAACAAGACCCGGCCGGCTTTGGCAGCGGGCCTAAGTCCCGACGCAGTGACGATGTGGCAAATACCGAGCGCGATAAGCGCCGCCGTCATGATCCATCTATCAACTGCGTACGTAGCAGCGAGTGCGCTAATGGTGTCGCGAGTTGAGTCGTAACCCGATGGTTGGACTGCGGCGGCCCATGTCCACCCTCCGATCAGAACTATAGGTGCGGCAGTCGCTGATATCAGACTCCGAATTGCAACGGGCTTCGCCCGGATAGTCGAATCCTGATTCAACTTGGGGCGTCGAACTGCTGTTTCCAGCTCGCGGCCCAGGCGACAAATGCAGCTCCATTGATTCCCTGCGCAACGTAAACGTAAGTAGGTGAGCTGACGATTACCGAATCAACGACTTCGGTATAGGTGGCAGTGGGTTTCGCAAGCAGAAGTAGAAGCAGACTCAAGAAGCAAGTGAATGGCGCGAACACCAACGCCAATACGACCAGCGTGGTGTCCCATTGATCGTGATATCGCACGATCGCCTGCGATGATTGAAGTGAGACCTTTGTGTCGTTTATCCACGAACGTCCCGAAGGTGTAATGACAGCGCCATCACTCCACACAACGACCTGACCAAAACTATTGGCAACAACCCGCTCAGTCATGACGGTTACGCCTGTGCCGGTGGTGGTTGTGCTGGCGGTGGCTGAACCGGCGGCTGTTGTACCGGTGGAGGCATTTCCGCCAACGCTTGCGGGGTTGGTCCGGCAGTAGCTTGGGCGTACTCGAGACTCGGCAACTGGTCAATGCGGTACAGCACCCAGTCATACGCGCCACCCATGATTGCTGCGTGGCAGTAGTCGCAGTTGCCGAGTGAATCGACAGACATCGGCGCACCACAGTTCGGGCACGCCGCGTCAGCGATACCGGGCTTCGATGTTGTTTTGACATCTCCATCGCGGGTGAAAACCCAGTCCTCGGACCAGTAGTCAGAAGTCGTATTTCCCTTAATGACTTTGCCAGCATCATCGACGTCATAGTCCGAGGAGTAGACGATAAAGCGTTGAGTGATGTACTGCTTTGCGCCGGTGCTGATGTGCTGAATGTAGGTGTACTGAACCGCCAAATTATCCAGCTTGTTGTGTGCATTGCGTTCTGTATAGCCGTCAATCTGCGATTTGTGGGCTTGCCAGATCCCATCCGCCATGACTTGCCTGGTTAGACCTGGATTGCGATCGCACCAGGCTGTTTGCACGGCATAGAACACCCGGTTTGCTGACTCATTGAATTTGAGGACATCAAAAGCCGGATCAACTGCAAGAAGCTGGTGGTATTCGGCGACGATCGCGGACGCATCTTGGCCTTGGGTCGCGGCATTGGCAACGGGGATCGTAATCGGATAGGCCTGTACTGAGGACCTCTTTCGGGACCGCATGACGACCAACACAATGATGAAGATGATGATGAGGATCGGAACCCCAATAGCCATCAACAAGAAGATCCCCGCCAGGCCCCCACCCCCGCCGCCGCTTCCGGGACCGAAGTAGTGGGTACTGCCGCCACCGCTGCTGCCCCCACTATGACCACCGCCGCCGCCCCCGCTGCTGTGGCCACCAGTCCCGCCGCCACCGCGAACGGGAACGAATGTCATTGCGTAGGCGACGGCATGGAGCAGTGACGCAAAGACAATTTGCATTACGAGCCCGGTTCTTCTGGTGTCTCAGGGGCTGGCGGCGCGGGTGGTGCTGGGGGTTGCGCGCTCGGCGGTTCCGGGGCTGGCGTCTCCGCTGCCGGTGGAGTCGGTGTCGGCGCTTCCGCGGCTGGTGTCTGCTCGGGCGCGGTTTGTGCAGTGCCACATTCGCCGCAGAATTTCGACCCAGGGCTCAGGGCTGCGCCGCACTTAACGCAGGTGGCCGTTTGCGGCGATCCGCACTCAGGGCAGAAGCGCGCATCGGGGCTCAGGGCTGCTGAACACTTCACACATGTGCGCGAAGCTGCTGCCGCTCCCCCGTCAGCGGGTTGGTTGGGTGGTGAACCAGCGGGAGGTACCGGTACCGAGGGATTGGCCGCGTATGCGCTGCCCATTCCACCACCGACGCCGAGTCCCGCGGCCAACAAGGCCGGGTTGCCACCCTCACCTTTAGCCATACCTTCACCAGCGCCAATGAGTGCAGAACCTGCGACATAGGCGCCGAACGAACCGGCCAATTGCGAGTACGCAGTGTCTTTCGACAGTGTCTTTAGTTGTGCAGCATCTTCGTCAGAAAGAGATACGTCGACGTTTCCAAATTTCGGAACAACAAGTCCGTATTGTTCAAGCTCTTTATTAACCGCACTCACGCCGTTGGTTTCAATCTCGGGTAAGAACGTTGCCAGACCCAAAACTGGCCATGCACCAGCAGTGATTTGCGACGTAACGAAATGACGCAATGACTTCACGATCAGTTGGTCGACCCAGTTGAGGATGTCTTCGTTTGAATCCGTCTGCCCGGTACCGGTCAATTCCAAGACCAGTTTCTCGGGGTCGGTGACTCGAACCGCGTATTCGCCGTACATGCGCAGCGTGACAACAAGGTTGGTGCGAGGGTCGATGACGTTGTCCAGTTTCGCGCCGAACTTTTCGTTCGGAAACTGCTTGGTTGAAACAAAGAACAGCTCAGCGCGATATGCGTTGCCATCAGTTGCCCAGTCAACGATGCCACCCAGGAACGGCCATTCTTTGGCATCCAGGCTGTAGCGACCGGGACCGAATTTTCCAACGACCATGCCTCGTGAAACAAACAGAGCTTGTTCGTCAGCATCGACGATGGCCGCAGACAGCTTTTTGATCGAGTTGTTCGGCCACTTGTAGATGAGCTGATGTTTCGCTGAATCGGGAACCGCGATGAACTGCTGCGCGAGTTGGTCTTTGAAGAACACAGCTCCGACCTTTCCGGTGCGATAGGGATTGTCGCGGTCAACCAAGCTTGCTCGATGCTATCGGCTCGAAGTTGCCGCTAACAACAGAAGGCGACCTCGAATCGATCAGCTCACTAAGTGTGCCAGCAGCCCCAGAACCCAACAAGCATTTTGACCATCGGATCGGCTAGTTGGGCTAGTTGAGCCCACGTCGGCCGTCAAAGATGCTGGATCTCAGACTTGCAGTATGGGCATGCGAGG
Source organism: Micrococcales bacterium (assembly GCA_023252115.1). Taxonomy (GTDB): domain Bacteria; phylum Actinomycetota; class Actinomycetes; order S36-B12; family UBA10799; genus JAHEXM01. The sequence continues at coordinate 7,907 of JAHEXM010000052.1, forward strand.
TGGCTGGCTGATGGCGGAAAACACAGCGGTGCGCCACAAGTCCCGCAGGGCGTGGGGCCAGCCTTGATTGACAGCTGGGCACCGCAGTCTTCGCAAATGATGGTTTGTGCGCCGACCACGGCATGGAGTTGAGCGCCGCAGCCGCCGCAGTTGTACTCGTTTGTCTCTTGCGGTTCGAGCTTGACGTATTCGCCGGTCAGCCCGAACTCGTCGAGCAGGCGTTGACCGTCTGGCGCAGACAGATGTGCAAGCCAGCCCTGGCAAAATGTCGAATACTCCATCTGCAGTGCAACACCGGGTGGAGTGTCATCTGGGTCCAACTCGTTGACGCCAGTCGAGTTGATCAACGCGTAGGCAAGGTCCATTTGCTTCTTGAACAACGCCGCCATTTCCCAAAACGGACCGCTGATCATCCACGCGCCATCTGGCGTCGGAATGCGTTGAAGCGATCCGACCAGGGTGGCCATTTCGATATCGAGTGGCGCTTGGGCTGGGTCCAGGTCTTTGGTGACAGCGGTTTCCGCAAGGTACGCAACGAGGCGTGAACGAAAGTCTTCGTCAGTCTTAGCTCGTGGTGAGACGGCTTGAGGACAGAGCTGCACCCACTGGCCAAATACGTTGCGTTGGATCGTGCGGTACGCGTCCCGATCGCCGCGGGCTTTGGCGTCTTCCATTGCAGGTTGGACGGGTGCGATAAGTCGATGAAAGACAGTGTTGGTGATTCCAGCGTTGGTATCGGCGTTAGCAATGCGAAAGTCGTAATCAACGAGCGCACTGCAGTAGTCGCAATAGATGTACGCAGTTTTGGATGGCAACTTCTTGGGCGCACCGCAGCGACTGCAATTAGCTCGTTTGATGAATCCCGAACGCGCGGTCAACGAAGTAGGTAGCGCTTCGCCGCCCGTGGGTAGATCGGCAACGAGGTCCGTTCGAAGCGTTTGGGCATTCGCCGTTGCATCGGGTTCCTTGCGCTTTCCGAATAATCCCACTGTTCGCTGGCCTTCCCATCATGAACGGTCCGGATTGCCTGTTGCGGTAACACCGCGCACCAAGGTATTTC
>JAHEXM010000001.1 GCA_023252115.1 Micrococcales bacterium
CTGAAGGGCCGTCGAAGACTACGACGTTGATAGGTTGGGTGTGTAAGCGCTGTGAGGCGTTGAGCTAACCAATACTAATTGCCCGTGAGGCTTGACCATATAACACCCAAGCAATTTGCTGACCTGAGAAGGCGCCAGATTGCGGTGTGTGAAGACGAGATGAACCGAAAGTTCGACGCTCACAAAACACCGACAGCTGTCACATACCCAATTTGCTGAAGCGAGACCATCAGGTCACGACTCAGTACCCGAATTTCTTGACGACCATAGAGCATTGGAACCACCTGATCCCATCCCGAACTCAGAAGTGAAACGATGCATCGCCGATGGTAGTGTGGGGTTTCCCCATGTGAGAGTAGGTCATCGTCAAGATTAAATTCCAAAACCCCATTTGCGAAAGCAGGTGGGGTTTTGTTTTGGGCGCTCGGAAAGTATTGAGAGGTTCGCTCGTCGGCCTGCACGACGATTATCCCCGACAAATTTGCACAGTTATTTCTGAAACAGACCACTAGAATAGGCACCTAACCTTTTTTAGAGTTCGAGCCCTATCTATGCCCGATCCAGTTGATGCCATTGAGGTATCGGATCTACCACTGGACGATCTGGTGGCATGCCATGAGTGCGACTTGCTGATGCGTAAACCCGCGCTCGCCCTCGGTGAAAAAGCCCAATGCCCACGTTGTGGTTACGAGTTGTACGCTCACCGCCACAATGTCGTGGAGCGCAGCCTCGCCTTGGTGCTCGCCGCGTTGTTGTTGTACATCCCCGCGAACTTTCTGCCGATCATGCAGCTCAATCTACTCGGGCAGTCCTCGGAGGATACCGTCTGGAGCGGCGTAGTCGGCTTGTTCGATACCGGCATGCAAGGCGTTGCAGCCGTCGTATTCCTGTGCAGCATGGCGATTCCTTTGCTCAAGCTACTGTGTCAATTGGCCGTGCTACTCAGCATTCGTTGGAAGGTCGGGCGAAGTTACGGTCTGCTGCTATACCGCATTTACCATCACATGAAAGATTGGGGGATGTTGGAGGTCTACCTCATGGGGGTGCTGGTGGCGATCGTCAAACTCGCCGACATGGCCTCCATTACGATAGGCCTGGGTCTGGTCTGCTTCGTCAGTTTATTAATGGTTCAAGTTCTGCTTGAGGTGGTGATGTCGCCCCACCAAATCTGGCAAGCGCTTTCAGGAGAGGATGATCATGCGGGCGATTGATGCAGGCATTCTGATTTGTACCGAATGCCATGAATTGAACAAACAAGAACCGGATGCGGACGAGCAGACCTGCACCCGTTGCGGTGCGCTCGTGCATGCACGTCGCCCCAATAGCCTCACGCGTACCTGGGCCCTGCTGATCACCGCCGCGATTCTGTATATCCCCGCCAACCTGTTACCGATCATGACCATCAATTCACTCGGCCAGGGCAGCCCCAGCACCATCATGTCCGGGGTGATAGAACTGGTTCAGCACGGTATGTTTCCCATCGCCGCTGTCGTATTTATCGCCAGTATCCTGGTACCGACATTCAAGCTGGTGGGCATTGGTCTGCTACTGTTTTCGGTGCAGCGTCACCAACCGCTGTCCGCGCAACAACGTATTGTGATGTACCGTTTTATCGAGTTCATTGGACGTTGGTCCATGTTGGACATCTTCGTGATCGCCATTCTGGTGGCGGTCGTAAACTTTGGACGGCTTGCCAGCGTCGAGGCTAACCTCGGTGCGGCGGCGTTCGCCAGTGTGGTGATCTTGACGATGCTTGCCGCAGTAACTTTCGATCCCCGACTGATTTGGGATAACACGGAGTCGGACGACGACCATGAGTGATTTGCCTAAAGCTAAAACACGCCCAGCTTCCAACTGGTCGGCCATTTGGGTGTTGCCCCTGATCGCCTTGATCATCGGTGGCTGGCTGGGATGGCGCGCCTATTCACAACAGGGCATCGAGATCCAGGTGCGCTTTGAAAGCGGCGAGGGCATTCAGGTCAACAAGACTGAAGTGGTCTACAAAGGCATGCCGGTGGGCAAGGTCAAGGCGCTGGCCCTGGACGACGAAGGCAACAATCGCGGGGTGATCGCCACCATCGAGATGAACAAGGATGTCGATCAATACCTCAAGACCAACACGCGCTTCTGGTTGGTCAAGCCCAGTGTCAGCCTTGCCGGCATCACCGGTCTGGAAACCCTGGTCTCGGGTAACTACATCGCCGCCAGCCCTGGCGATGGCGAGCCGACACGCAAGTTCAAGGCGCTGTCCGAGGAACCGCCGTTATCGGACGCCAAACCCGGTCTGCACCTGACCATCAAGGCCGACCGTCTCGGTTCGTTGAACCGTGGCAGTCCCGTGTTCTACAAACAGATCCAGGTCGGCCAGGTCAAAAGCTACCTGCTGTCCGAGGACCAG
>JAHEXM010000053.1:0-3553 GCA_023252115.1 Micrococcales bacterium
GCGGGAATTGTCATTGGCACTCATGCTCTGCTTGAAGACAAAGTGGTGTTCAACGATCTGGGTTTGGTTGTGGTCGACGAGCAACACCGGTTCGGTGTCGAACAGCGGGCCGCACTTGCCGACAAATCCGTCGAAGGAACGCGTCCACACGTTTTGGTGATGACCGCCACGCCAATTCCGCGAACGGTCGCGATCACTGTTTTTGGTGATCTTGACGTTTCCACATTGACCGAGATGCCAGCTGGCCGCGCGCCGATTGTGACCTTTGTGGTGCCGGCAACTGAGAAGCCTGCGTACCTGGCCAGAGCCTGGGATCGCGTGAACGAAGAAGTGCGCAATGGGCATCAGGTGTATGTGGTCTGCCCACGAATCAATGCTGATGATCCTGGCGACCTGGAGCTAGTCAACGACGACGGTGATTCACCGGGCACCCAGACAATGACCAGTATCGAGGAAGTACTGCCGTACTTGACTCAGGGCCCGCTTTCCGGGTTACGGCTGGCTGCTCTGCATGGACAAATGTCATCAGACGAGAAAGACAGCGTCATGCAGCGGTTTGCCGCAGGCTCAGAAGTCAAAGACGGAATCGATGTGCTGGTCGCCACCACGGTCATCGAAGTCGGCGTTGATGTTCCCACGGCCACCACGATGGTGATCATGGACGCTGACCGCTTTGGTATCTCGCAGCTGCATCAGCTGCGCGGCCGCGTCGGGCGCGCTGGTCTACATGGACTTTGTCTGTTGGTAACCAACGGCCCCGAAGACTCACCGGGACGCGAACGACTCGACGCGGTTGCCGCGACGACGGACGGCTTCGCGTTGTCATTGGCCGATTTGAAGGCCAGGCGCGAAGGCGATGTACTCGGCGGCTCGCAATCGGGCAGGAGATCATCTCTTCGAGCGTTGTCGTTGCTTCGCGATGGCGAGATCATTGCGGCTGCACGTACCGAAGCAACGGCAGTCGTCGAAGCTGATCCAACTTTGTCCCACGCTGACAACGTTGCACTTCGTCATGCAGTGGATGAATTGATTGGACCCGACGGCGCCGAATGGCTTGAGCGATCGTGACGCGGATCATTGCTGGCTCGGCGCGCGGTCGTCGCTTGATCGTCCCAAAAAATGGGACGAGGCCAACTGCTGACCGGGTCCGAGAATCTCTCTTCTCGTCTTTGGGTTCGCAGCTCGGGTCGTGGCAGGGGCTGGCAATCTTGGACTTGTTTGCAGGTTCCGGTGCGTTTGGGCTTGAAGCAATTTCGCGAGGTGCTGCCAGCGTTGTCCTCGTTGAAAGTGATCGGGAAGCAGCCGAGACATGCCGCCGGAATGCGAAGACCGTGGGCGCAGATTCGGCTGAGGTGGTTCAGGCTGACGTGAGCATGTGGTTGGTCGCCGATGCGACGGGCGCATTCGATGTGGTCTTCGCTGATCCCCCCTATGTGCTATCTGATGATCAAGCTGATGCGATAGCAGGAGCATTGGTGGCCTACTCGTGGCTTGCACCTGAGGCGATAGTGGCGTTCGAACGACCCCGGTCCGCAGGCCAGATTTCGTGGCCAGACGGCTTCGCAGACATCACGAACAAGATTTTCGGGGACACCGAAATTCAGCGCGCTGTTTGGTACGGTCAAAATGCTTCGAAGGCCATACGGGGCTAAGACCGAGGCGAAAAGGGGAACCGACCAGTGCACAAGCGAAAGGCAGTGTGTCCTGGATCATTCGACCCCGTGACCAATGGGCACCTAGACATCATCGGTCGCGCGGCGAGCCTGTTCGACGAGGTCACCGTGGCAGTGTTGATCAACAAGAAGAAGTCCAGCCTTTTTAGCGTCGACGAGCGGATCGAGATGCTGCAAAAGGAAACGGCCCCCATGGGCAATGTTGTGGTGGACTCATTTCACGGACTTTTGGTTGATTTCTGCATCGAACGCAAGATTTCGGCCATCGTCAAAGGACTGCGGGCGGTCAGCGATTTTGACTACGAACTTCAAATGGCTCAAATGAATCACGGACTCACCGGCGTGGAAACGCTGTTTGTTTCGACAAATCCGCTTTACAGTTACTTGTCCTCTTCCCTGGTCAAAGAGGTAGCGACGTATGGGGGCGACGTTGCCGGGCTGATTCCGGACGCCGTGCTCGCACGCCTCAAAGAGAAGCTAGACGAGCAATAGAAGAGCCGATGGCCTCGCACCGAGGCCAATAAGAGGGGAAAGACCGTATGGACATCCACGATCGACTTGACGATCTGGCTCGCCTGATCGAAACGGCACGCGCTGTTCCGTTGTCGACGTCGTGTGTAGTGCCACGCAACGATGCGCTCGACATGCTCGAAGAGGCCCGCGCCTCACTGCCTGATGCAGTCAAAGAAGCCGACGATGTGTTGGCCGAGCGCGAGGATCTGCTCGACGATGCTCACCGCGAAGCTGAAGAAACACTGCACAGTGCCGAAGAGCAAGCCGAGCAAATGGTTGTTCAGTCACGCCAAGACTCAGAAACCATTGTCGATCAAGCGCGTTCCGATGCTGACGCTCTTCTTGAACGGGCACGCAACGAAGCCCGACGGATGATCGATGAGCAAGAAGTCTTGATCCAGGCGCAACAAGAAGCCGAAATGCTGATCGAAGACGCCGAGGTTCGTTCGCGAGCCATTGTGGACGCCAATCAGGCTGAAGCCGACCGTTTGCTGGACGAAGCCCGTGCCGAGACTTCTCGCGAGCGTGTTCAGACCGACGAGTTCGTCGATGGCAAACTTGCTGACCTTGAGGAATCACTCGCGACGTCACTAGCTGCTGTGCGACGCGGACGGGACAAGATCCACGCCCGGCGAACCAGCTTTGATCCTGTCGACATTCGCGACAATTCAAATATGGATCTTGATCTCTACGATTCTTTGGACTAGATACCGGTTACTACGGTTGTTTCCTGGCGACTGAACTCGCCAGTCAGTAAGGGCAGTACTCCAGAGATGGAGTCTTTGACTTCGGGTATCTGCAGCGACGCCGCATGGCTCTCTTTGCTTTCCCACACTTCGGTGACCCAAATGACGTCGGGATCAGTTTCGGATAGCCCCACGATGTAGCTCAGGCACCCGGGTAGAAGATCAGCTTTTCCGCTTTCGGTCAGCCTGTCGACCACCTCGTCGCGACGGCCAGGAAGAGTCTTCATGCTCCCGATGTGCCCGTAACTCATAGCCAATGCTTACCAGATCCGCGTATTCACTAATGGGCCAGTTGGACTAACGCTTATCAGCACCAGGTATCCCAATTGCCCTAGCTTGAATCGATGGCCGCGGCCGATATGGGCCAAGCGGGCGAAGACAGGAGTTCCGATGAGCGAGGTTGCTTCGACCGAGATTGATCTGAGGTGGCCGCGAACAACGGCGTCCAAGAAGTCTCGTTGGACATTGGCCCAATGGGCGGCGATCCTTGGTGCCGCGATGATTGGCGTAGACCCGGTAGTCAACTCCTTCGTTTTGCCGGATGCGTCCAAAGCTCTGGACATGAGCTCGGGGACTCGGGCACTGGCTTCAAGTATCGCAACCCTTGTTCTGACGGCTGGA
>JAHEXM010000053.1:3563-8845 GCA_023252115.1 Micrococcales bacterium
CTTGGCGCTGGCGCATTGGGCGACCGGATTGGTCGTCGCCGAGTAATGATCATTGGCACTTGGATCACGGCGGTCGGTGAAATTGTCTCGCTGACGGCGATTGGCTCAGGTCAATTCATTTTGGGTCGCGCCATCGTCGGCATAGGCATGGCTGGGCTCTTCGGAATGTCTATCGCAATGATTCCGACCGTTACCAAACCAGAAATGCTGCCCAAGGTGTACGGGAAAATGTTTGCGATGACTGCAGTCGGCGGCCTCGTTGCGATCATCGGTTCGAGCGTCTTGTCGACAATTGCTGGCTGGCGCGCTGGATTCTCGTTGAATGTGATTTGCGCGGTTGGCGTCGCTTTGTTCGCGATGTTTGCCATTCCGGAAAGTAAGTCGGCTCACCAACGTAAATTTGACTTTGCCGGGGTCATTCTTGCTGGCGCTGGTTTGTTGCTGTTCATGTACGGACTTGGCGAGACCGGAACCAAAGGTTTGACGGATCCGATGGTCCTCGCAGCGATCATTGGTGGCCTCGCGTTGCTGGTGATCTTTGTCTTCGTTGAGCTGCGTATCCCACACCCCAGCTTCCCCATGGCGATTTTGAAAGTGCCAGCAGTCGTTGGCGCGTGTATTGCGCTGGTCGCGGCTGGGTTAGCGCAAGGCGCGGTCCAGGCGAATGGAACTGAACTTCTTCAAGGCCCCGGCGGGTATTCCACTGCCCTGGTCGGACTGCTTGCAGTTCCGCTCGTGATATTCGGCGTCATCGGAGCTTTACTTACCGGTCGAATGGTGACGAAGGGCAAATCAATCCGCGGCGTATTTGCCCTCACTATGGGGATGCTGTGCTTGGGCACCTTGGCCTGCATCTTTATTGAGCCCGTATCGGCACTGTTCCTTTTCCCGATCTCGCTCGCACTCATCGGATTTGGCATGCAAGGGTCGTTCGGAGTTGGTGCGACCGTGATCATGCGCACCGCTCCACCGGACATGCTCGGCTCCGTGGGAACCGTCAAGCCGGTGATGGGTCAACTTGGTTACGGTCTCGGCCTTGGCGCAATTGTCCCAGTCATCGCGGTGTTCACGAATCAAGCGGCTTCAAGCGGTCTAGCTACGAAAGAAGCCGCTTTCCAGGGATTCAATCGTGGAATGATCTTCGTCCTGGTCTTGGAGCTCATCGCATTCGTCGTGGCATTCTTCGTGCTGCGGGCGGTTCAGAAGGGTGCTCAGACGCCGGCGGGGCCGGATGCCGATTCGAAGATTCCAGGGCAAGGAACCGATCATTCAGGTCTGCCGCCCATGGATGATTCACCAGAACGCAAGGCAGCCGTCCTTGAAGCTGAGGCGCAATCCGAGATCCCGTAGCCACTCCAAATTTGCCGCGAATCAACGGCGAATCTGACTGATCGAGCGGTCGCTGCTAGCCTGATAACAGGTCACTGCATGAATTGAACCTGCTGAATCCACGGAAACCTGCGGAGCACTTGTGTCACCCCTGAACGGTTCTGAGCCGTTTTCGCTTGATATCGCCGACCTCGGTCGGCGAGCTGGGGCGATGATGGAAGTGACCCGCACAATCCCGGCGCCAGCCGATTTGGTGAACGCGGTGATCGGGGTCCCAGCGGGATCCGATGTCGACCTTGATCTGATGGCCGAATCGGTGATCGAAGGGGTTCTCGTTTCGGGAACTGTCACGGTGATGCTCGACGGCTCATGCGGTCGTTGTTTGGAGCCGGTGAAAGACACGTTGACGATCGATGTGCAGGAACTGTTCCGGTATGACGATCACGACGACGCAGCTGACCTTGACGAGGAATTGCCGGTTCTTGATGGAGACATTGTCGATCTTGAGCCGACGATTCGTGATGCGGTAGTGCTTGCGCTGCCTCTCACGCCGGTGTGCAAGGAGGATTGCGCAGGTTTGTGTTCCGAATGTGGAGCACTGCTCGCAGACGATCCAGGGCACCAACATGAACAGAATGACCCCCGGTGGGCAGCGCTCGCCGGAGTCTTTCCGCAAGAAAGTCAGAGCGAGAGCACTGACACCACTGACCGCAGCACCACCCACAGCACAGACGAGTAAGAGGGCGCAGAGATGGCCGTACCCAAGCGCAAGATGTCGCGTAGCAACACCCGTTCACGTCGTTCACAGTGGAAGGGCAAGTTGCCCCAGATCAACAAGGTCGTGCGCAACGGTCGCGTCGAATACGTCGTGCCACACCGCACGGACGAGGACGGTCGCTACAACGACCGTCAGGTGCTCGACGTCTGAACCGCCCAGCAATGACCTCTGCTGCAATTTCACCAGGCGCGGTCAAATTGAGCCGTGAGGCACTGGGGCATGTGCTTGACCTTGACGCCGACCATTTGCGAGCAGACACCCCGCTGGCCGATATCGGCGCCGACTCGGTTGCCGTAATTGTTTTCGGCGACGTTGTGGAACGCCTTGCCCGCGAGCAACTCGGAATTAACATCGAAGTTGATAACGACGCCTTACGAACTGCGCGAACTGTGGGCGATCTTGCCTCTGCTCTGCCGCCGGCGTTGCCATGACCGAACCACAATCAGTCGGTTCAACAGAGTCCTACGAAGAACTGCAACGCAGGATCCATGTCGAGCTCGACTCAGAGACGCTTGAACGGGCTCTGACACATCGGTCGTTCGCATACGAGAACGGCGGCCTACCCACAAACGAACGGCTCGAGTTTCTGGGCGACTCCGTGCTGGGTCTCGTGGTGACTGACACGCTCTTTCGCGATAACCCCGAGCTAGCGGAGGGTCAGTTAGCAAAAATGCGCGCCTCGATTGTTAACTCGCAATCACTTGCCGAAGTCAGCCGCCAGATCGGTTTGGGTGATTTCATTCGCCTCGGGCGCGGTGAGATCACCACTGGCGGCAGCGACAAATCTTCGATCTTGGCCGACACGATGGAGGCTGTCATCGGCGCTGTCTATCTGTCGCGTGGCTTGGCGGAGGCCTCCGAATTGGTCCACCGATTCTTTGATCCGCTGATTGACCGGGCAGGCGACCTGGGTGCGGGTTTGGATTGGAAAACGAGTCTTCAGGAACTGACGGCGGCCGAAGGTATGGGCGTTCCGGAATATGTGTTGACTGAAAAGGGTCCCGACCACCAAAAATCCTTCGAAGCCCAGGTACGTGTGGGCGAGAGGCTTTTCGGTCACGGCGAAGGCCGTTCCAAAAAGATCGCAGAGCAACAGGCTGCTGAAACCGCGTGGAAAGAAATTCAGGGCGAAGCAGATGCCGGAACTTCCTGAGGTCGAAACAGTCCGCGCTGGTGTTGATTCGTGGGTGACCGGTCGAATCATCGACCAAGTTGACATTCAACATCCCCGGGCAGTGCGCCGTCATATCGGCGGGGCGACCGACCTTGCTGACCGCTTGCGCGGCGAGCTAGTCACGGGCACCGGACGGCGCGGCAAATACATGTGGTTGGTTCTGGAGTCGGGTGATGCACTTGTCGTGCATCTCGGGATGAGTGGCCAACTCCTGATTCAGCCGCGAAGCGCCCAGCGGGAAACTCACTTGCGGGTGAACATCAGTTTCACTGATGTTGGCTCAGAGCTGCGATTTGTTGATCAACGAACGTTCGGTGGGGTGTTTCTGGACTCGTTGACGGGTGTCGCGCCGGACGCGGTTGCGCATATTGCTCTTGACCCGTTTGATCCGAAGTTTGACGTTCAAAGTACCGCGCGTGTGATGAAGACAAAGCGCACCGAGGTCAAAAGGGTGCTCCTTGATCAGACCGTCGTGTCGGGTATTGGCAACATCTATGCCGACGAGGCTTTGTGGCGGTCAAAGATCAACTGGGCAACGAACGCTGATGTGATTTCAGTTGCCAGGCTCGTTGGTTTACTTGAGGACGCGCACGCGGTGATGGCGCAAGCGCTGAGTGCAGGGGGAACCTCATTTGACGCGCTGTATGTGAATGTCAATGGTGCCAGCGGTTATTTCGACCGCCAGCTTGCCGTGTATGGCAAGGGAGCGCAGCCATGCCCCCGATGCGGCACTGCGATTGTTCGCGAGCAGTTCATGAACCGGTCCTCATTCCGCTGCCCACGCTGTCAACGGGGTAAACCCCGCAGAGAGGCGATATGAGTCACCCGCGATGCACCTTGACTCGGCCGGAGCCTTCCGAGATCCTAAGATCACTAACTTCGACATTAAGACTCAGGAATAAAGCTGTCAGATCACACGGCGAACCGTAGTCACGGAGGACAAAATGGCGAAGGCCCTGATGGGTCATCTCGGGCAGGATCCGCGCGCAGTCTCCGAAGTTGCGCGTCTGCGAACCCGAGTACGCGAGCTTGAAGCCGAGCTTGCCGAACTGCGTCAAGACCGCACAGTCACGATCGATTCGCCACTTCTGGTCGAATCGGTCGATATCGGCGCACTTGAGCTTGACCACGCCACGCCTGCACTCGCCTGATCGGTCCTACCGGATCGGCGAGTTACCCTAGGGGTCTTCCCCCAGGCCAATCCGTGGACGGCGCATGTTGAGCGCTGCCTTAAGCGACTGGAGTCGTTGGTGCATCTCAAGAGTCTGACTCTTCGAGGCTTTAAATCGTTTGCCTCGGCCACGACCCTCGAATTTGAACCCGGCATCACGTGTGTGGTGGGTCCAAACGGCTCGGGCAAGTCCAATGTGGTGGACGCTATTGCGTGGGTAATGGGGGAGCAGGGCGCCAAGTCACTACGTGGCGGAAAGATGGACGACGTCATCTTCGCTGGGACTTCAGGTCGCGCGCCTTTGGGGCGCGCGCAGGTCGCGCTGACGATCGATAACACCGATGGTGCATTGCCCATCGACTACAGCGAAGTCACTATTCAACGAACTCTGTTCCGCAGTGGTCAGTCCGAGTACGCCATTAATGGCGAGGTGTGCCGCCTTCTCGATGTGCAGGAGTTGCTGTCTGACTCAGGCATCGGTCGTGAGATGCACGTGATCATTGGCCAGGGCAAGCTCGATGCGATCTTGCACGCCTCACCAGAAGACCGCCGCGGCTTCGTAGAGGAAGCTGCTGGAGTTCTGAAACACCGCAAGCGCAAGGAAAAGGCCCTTCGCAAACTTGAGGCGATGCAAGCCAACCTGACCAGGTTGACTGACTTGACCGGTGAACTACGGCGTCAGCTCAAGCCACTAGGCAAGCAGGCGGAAGTTGCTCGTCGCGCGAATGTGATTCAGGCCGACCTTCGTGACTCGAAGCTTCGCTTGTTGGCTGATGACTTGGTAACGATGCGTTCTGCTCTTGAAAATGAAGAATCCAACGAGGCGATGC
>JAHEXM010000054.1:0-2637 GCA_023252115.1 Micrococcales bacterium
TCTCCCGTTGGGTCCGCCGTGGTGTGTTGCAGTGACCGACTCAGTCCAAGTCGGCCCCCGATCTTTTCGAAGATGGGATCAAATCTCTCGGGCACGTGAATCTCAACTGATGGCCCAACAGTGATCGGCAAATAGAACGCGAGCAAAGTGCGACGCCCATGGTTTTTTTGATTGAACCCCGACATCACTACGTCTGGCGCATCAGCACCGATGAGTAGGCCTGTTTCGACACCGCCAAGCATGGCGAAGTTTCGTTGACTCGCAACATGATCGGTTACACACTCAGCCCACAGTCCAGGAAGCTTGAGCGCCGTGGCGGCTTCGTTGCGGGCCAGACCGAGTCGCTCAGCCAAATGGTGTCCGCGGTAGCGAGGGTCCACCACCAGTCGACCAGCTTCCGGAACACGATCGTCAGGATGACCGAACGTGAGCGCGGCATGACCGACGAAATCGCCGTCAGGAGCAACGGCCACGACCGATCTCATCAACCCAGTTTTGAGGAGGCGCCTGATCGTTGTCGGTTGATACAACAGGTCGTCCGGGTAGCTGTACCCGTAGCAGCGATAGGCGCAGCGAACCAAACCAACTGCATCAGCAGGCTCCATCTCCCTGATGATGATCTTTGATGCTTCCTCATCGCTGACGGCCTGCGCACCCTCGTCCAGCACTTGCACACCATCGAGTGCGGTTCCATGCGGGTCAACGAGAGCCACCAGGCACTCGGCAACATTGCCCTCGCGCCCACGGCTCGAAGTCCGCAGTGAGTCGATGAACCCCAACGACGCAAGCCTTCGTGAAGATAAGCGCGCGCCTTGCGTGCGGTCGATCGGCATCCGGTAATCGATGACGCGAATGCGCACGTTCTGCCCCAACACGTCCATACAAATTCGAATTGAGTGCGACTTTTGTGGTGAACCTGCGAATGGTTCGCGTTGCCGAGCTTCGAAAACTAGTTCCTCAACGACAGTACGTACTCGCCCAGCATGCTCAACCGGCATCCCAAGTCCAGCCATAGTCATGCCGATACTCGTACCGGCCGCCGTGTTGGGCACCTGATCATGGATGGTCTGATCGAGGATCGGCTCGGCCGACTCGTGATCTTGGTCCGTAACGTGACGTCTCACATCGTCCCCTTAGGAGTCCCGTCGGCCCGGCGGGCGACCTATTCGACCTGCGTGAATAGGTCGGATGAGCCGGTGCTGTTTGGCCGACGCCACTGACACAGTCGTAGTCTGGACGCCGAGCAGATACGTGCCAATACGAACGGCAAAGGTCAGGCCAATTGCCATCATGGTTGCTCTGCCACCTTCAAGCCCATAAACACCAACATCGATGCCGTAGGTCACGGCTCCCACAACGGCTGCCAACGCAACGGGTGGACCCGGCAAGGCGATCGAGGGTGTGCGGCGCATGAAAATGTCGGCCACGATTCCGCCGCCGACGGCGGCGAGGACTCCGATGAACATCGCTGGCCAGACGGAAATGTGCTTGAACAAAGCTGCCTGGGTTCCAATGATTGCGAATAGACCCAGCGTCGCTGCATCTAGGACGACCAATACGATCTTGGATCGAGCGACCTGTTGTCCCACAAGGCCAACCGCGATGGCGCACAGAACGACCACAAGTAGGTACCAGGGCGTGCGCAACGCCAGCGGCGGCAAATTGCCAATCAACAAGTCACGAATTATGCCCCCGCCAAACCCTAGAATCGCGGCGAAGACGAAGATCCCGATGAAGTCAAAACTCCTGGCCTCAACGGCCATCAGTGCCCCGAGTAAGGCCCCGACAGCAGTTGCTAACAACGAGAGCCACAGTGGCGTATCTACGGCCAGGTTGGGAACCACAATTTCGGCCAGCACAGGCGCAGGCTACGCAGAAAATGACCGCAAAGCCGGTCGAGCGCGGCAAGGCAACCTTTGATTGTCAGTGAGGGCCTTTACCTTGGCTCTCATGAGACTTCTGCACACCAGCGACTGGCATTTGGGGCGAGGCCTGCACGGCCTTGACCTCGGCGATGCCCAGGAATCGTTTATCGATTCCTTGCTGGGGCAGGTGCGCGAACAGCGGCCTGATGTGGTGCTCATTTCGGGCGACGTGTTCGATCGGGCAGTTCCACCAGTCGAGTCCGTTCAGACCTTTGAAAGAGCTCTGCACGCACTTGGGCAGTTGACCTGCGTCATCGTCATCGCTGGAAATCACGACTCGGCGATTCGGCTCGGTTACGGCTCATCTCTTTATCGCGACGGCATAACGGTGGCCACCGACATATCGCAGTGCGGGACTCCCGTCGTCATTACTGACGAGCACGGCCCAGTTGCCTTCTATCCGATCCCGTATCTCGATCCTGACCATGCGCGCTCGGTGCTCGCGCCAGACGATGAACTGCTCCCTCGCAGTCATCAGGCGGTCATGGCGGCAGCGATGGCGCGGGTCACGCACGACCTAGAGTCGCGCCGCATCGCGAAACCGTCGTCGTCGATGCGATCGGTGGTGCTTGCTCACGCTTTCGTGGTCGGTGGCGCACCGAGCGACAGCGAGCGTGATATCCGTGTTGGTGGTGTCGACTCAGTATCGGTCGAGACATTCGCCGGGATTGACTATGTGGCGCTAGGCCATCTTCATGGTCCTCAAGCGATC
>JAHEXM010000054.1:2647-8576 GCA_023252115.1 Micrococcales bacterium
AAGCGATCGACACCGGAGCTGATAGCAGCGTGGTTCGATACTCGGGTTCACCTCTGAGGTATTCATTCTCCGAAGCGAATCAACGCAAGAGTCTGACACTGATCGACATGGATCGCGACGGGCGCTGCACCGTCGAGCTTCTACCTCTCCCCCAGCCGCGCCAAATGGTTCAGCTGGTCGGCGCTCTTGATGAGGTCATCGCCCCGGACGTGCAACGCACACATGGTGACTCGTGGGTGCGAATAGTGGTCACCGATGCCGCGCGCCCGCAGCATCTCAACGACGTCGTCAGAGCGGCGTTTCCACATGCCCTCTCAATAGTTCATTCGCCACCTGCAGACTCGCTGTCGATCGATATCACCGCTAATCGGCCCAATGAGTCAACAGTTGATCCAGTCGACATCTCGCGTGAATTTGTCCTTGATGTGACAAATGCGCCAGCAACAGATGACGAGATCACCGTGTACCGCCGCGCCTACGAATCGATCCGGTAAGCATGTATTTGCATCGGATGTCTCTGACAGCCGTGGGGCCTTTTGCTGACCCGGTCGAAATCGACTTTGCCAAGCTGAGCGAATCACGACTCTTTTTACTCGACGGGCCCACTGGTTCAGGTAAATCCACCATCATCGATTCGCTGGTCTTTGCTCTTTACGGCAAAATCGCGAGCGCCGCAACGAGCGATGAGCGGATGCGGTCCCACTTTGCTGATCCATCTGTCGAACCGTTTGTCGATCTAGTTTTCGAAACATCGGCCGGTGTATTTCGGGTGCGACGTACTCCGGCCTTCGAGCGACCGAAGAAGAAAGGCTCTGGCACGACTACCGTCAACGCTGGCGTAAAGCTCTGGCGCCTGTCATCGCCTGAGGCGATCGATACCGGCGAGCTGTTGAGCAACCGCATTGACGAGGTGGCTGACGAGCTCACTCGGATCGTGGGACTCAACCGTGAGCAATTCAGTCAGACGGTCGTACTTCCGCAGGGTGAATTTGCGACCTTCTTGAAGGCCCCACCGGAACAGCGCCGAGCGGTACTGCAGAAACTTTTCGCAACCGAGGTGTATGACGCCGTCGCCGCAAAACTCGAGGAACAGCGCCGCGCCGCGCGCGAGTCACTGGTTGCTGGCGATCGAGCCGTTGATCACGCTTTGACCGCGTTCATCACTGCCGCCAGTATCGATGACCTCGAGGCAACCTACCTGCGCTCGTGCACCACACCACAAGAAACCACCGAACTCGTTACCCGCATCGTGAAACAAACCACCGAGCAGGCGAAAGCTCTGCTACCCACCCGAGACAAGACCGACAAACGGGTCAGAGAGATACAGGAAAGACTTGCACACGCACGAGCACTACATGGACGGCTGGAACGGCAGGCTCAACTGCTTCGCCGACAAAAGGCATTGGACGCAGGTCGCACCGAACACCGGAAACAAAATGCCCGCTTGACTCGGCTGCGCACGCTGGCAACTGCTGCGCCCAGCTTCGACGGGCTGATCCGCGCGCGTGCCGCTGCGCAACAATCCGATGACGCGCTGGCCGCTGCCTGCCAGCAAACCACGGCGGAATTTGCGATTACCGCCGACTCAGCCGATCTCGCTTTTGCCGAAATAACTGAATTACTTGCAGCCCTGCAACCGGCACTTGAAGCTGAAACGCAAGTGGAAGCCGTCCGTTTGGAACTGGACGCTGCGACGAAGGGGGCGACTCAAGCTGGCGGTGTCGAGGCAGAACTCATCAAGCTTCAATCGGAGCTTCCAACGAAAATTGCGTCGCTCACTAGGAAACGCGACATGCTTCGAGACCTGGCGAATACTGATCGGGAACTTGGCGACAAGCTGGCTGCCGCTCGAAACCAGGCAGAAGCATCCGAGGGCGCAATGAACCTGGTCAAAGAAATATCGAATGCGTCAGTTGCAGTGACCAAGGCCCACGCCACAGCGATCAAAGCCGAAAAGGATGCTGCGAAATTGCGGCTCTCCCGCATCGACGGGATTGCTGGGGAATTAGCCAGTGCCCTGACTGATGGCGACAACTGCCCAGTCTGCGGCGCAACTGAACACCCGCATTTGGCAAAGGCCCAATCGGAACACTTGTCGGCAGAGGCAGTGAGCGTCGCCGAAAAATCCGCAGTTGCAGCCCGAAAGAAGCTTGAAAGTCTGCAGCGCTCAGTCGACCAACTGAATCTAAAGTTGTCGGCAATCAACGAACGAAGTGGCGGCCTGACGCCTGACGAAGCAAATTTGGTCGTCACAGCATTATCGAAGCAGCTAGCGAAGGCGCAGCAATCACAGCTTGATTTGAAGGTCCTCGACCGCGAATTGGAAATGCTCGTCACCAGCCGGGCCAAAATCGAGGAAGACCTGAGTCAATGCAAGGCTGACTTGGCAGTTTTGCAGAAACAAGTGGTGGACTTGACCAAGCAGCTGGAAAAACTCGACTCCACGGTTACAACCGCACGCGGTACGTTTGCCACAGTCGCAGCGCGCGCGGCGCAATTGCGGGTAAATGCTGCTGCCGCTCAGAACATCATCAAAGCCCGCGATAAGTCGCTCACGTGCCACGCGGACGTCAAGCGCCGCGAGACTGATTTCCTGACATTGTTGGCGAAGACCGACTTTAAGGACGAGGCCGCATTTGTTGGGCACCTGCCAGACATCGGCACTATCGATGACCTAGCAAGCGCGGTCGAAGCCTATGTAGCTGAGCAAAGCGCTGTTTCCGATGGTCTGGCCGCGCACGACATTGCCAACATTGATCCAGGTGCGAGCAAAGAATCTACAGATCTCAAGCTAATGGAAACAGAGTTGGATTCCGCACAGGCAGAACGCGACCTCATCCTGGCGCAGATCACGGCACTCCAAAAGCAGGCCGAGCATGCACAAGCCAAGGCTCAGATGGTTACTGCTGCGCTTGCTGATGCCGAAGCTGCTCGAGCATTGGCTGCACCGGTGATTCGAATGGCGGATTTGGTGCTAGCCACCACACCAGACAACTTGCTCAAGATGCCGTTGACCACGTATGTGCTTCTGAACCGATTTCAATCGGTGGTGGCGGCTGCCAATGACCGTCTGCGATCCATGTCAGATGGCCGCTACGAGCTTGCTCACTCCACGGATCGCGAAGATCGTGGACGGAAGTCTGGCCTGGGACTTGTCGTGATCGACCATGAGACCGAGCAGCAACGCAACCCCGCGACGCTATCGGGCGGCGAGAGTTTCTACACCTCGCTGTCGCTGGCTTTGGGCTTGGCTGATGTTGTCACCGCCGAGGCAGGTGGCGTTTCGCTCGGAACGCTCTTTATTGACGAAGGGTTTGGCTCCCTCGATCCGGACACGTTGGATGATGTTCTGAACGAGATCACCAAGTTGCGTGACGGCGGACGTGTCGTGGGAGTAGTTAGCCACGTCGAGGAACTCAAGGTTCGAATCCCGGATCGAGTAGAAGTTCGCCGAACTTCTACCGGTTCGAGTACGGCGCACGTCGTTTGCTAGCCCGACGGCGTTCCGCGGTCATTCCAATCCCAGCCGCGCATTGCCCAGGCGAACCAGCTTGTCAGCGAAAAGGCAACTGTCACCACGAGCGCAATCATCAGGACAAACGGCGCATCGGCATCGGGACCGCTAGAGCTGTCGTTGACTGCCACGGCTAGCGCGACACCAAATATCGCCGCCGCAGCGATCGCCGCAAAAAACATGTGCTGCAAAGTCCGAGCGTGACCTGTGACCCTTCGGCCGCTCGTAGCAATTGCCGCAGCACCAGCGACGGACATACATAGTCCGGCAAGTGCAACTCCGCCAAGTGCATCTGAAGGCCGATGCCAACCAGCGAAAACGACGCCGGTCGCCAGTGTTGCCTCAACAATCCCAGCAACAATTGCCAACCACGGTCTCCAATTGGCCGCCGCAATCAAAATAATTGCCAGTGCAATTGACATCGACACCGTCGTATGACCGCTCGGGTAGCTATTGCCTTTGAGCGACTCGGGAAAGTTGATTTCATCGTGGGCGAGGTCGGGCCGCGGCAGAACAACCTTGAGAATGTCCGCGAGTACCACAGCTGAACCAAATCCGAGCACGGCAATGATTCCGACCCGAAATGCACGTCGATAAATCGTCACCGTTAAAACAACAACTGCGCCGAGCAAGACCGTGCCAAGAGTGATGTGATCCAAGATATTTCGGTCAAATCTAGTAACTCGTTGACCGACCGCGTTTCGTCCGAAATACGCGGCATCGTCGATTGATTGAGTGGCCGTGCCTTGCACGAATGTCAGGTACCCAACTACGACGAGCGCAGCAAAGAGCGCAGCTCCCAGCAGCAGGGTCCGGGCAGTACTGACTGAGCGGCTGGCAGACTCAACTCCATGTCGATTCCCCAGCCCGTTGTCTTGGTCGTGCATCACACCCCCTCGCCGGCGCTTCAGTCTGTACTTGAGGCGGTCGAGTCTGGCATCGCAGGTGCAGCCTCTGAACTAGGCACGACCGTCGATCTTCGACTTCGCCCGGCATTGACGGCCAGCGCGGTCGACGTACTGGAAGCTAACGCCATCGTCCTGGGCTCTCCGGCAAATATCGGTTACATGGCAGGGGCGCTGAAACACTTCTTTGATTCCATCTATTACCCGTGCCTATCCGCAACCGTAGGAATGCCTTTCGGTTTCTACGTCCATGGGAATGACGACACGACCGGTGCAGTGAGTTCGATCGAACGCATCACAAAGGGCTTGCAGTGGACGGCAGTTTCAGCACCCGTGACGATCGTCGGGCAGGTCGATAAGTCCAGCCTCCTAGCAAGCGCTGACCTCGCTTCGTTAGCCACGGCCGCGGCCTGTGGAGCCCTTAGCTAACGCTGCCAGTTTGCTCCTCCTGCGCCTGCGGAAGCTGTCGCATCGACAGCACAATTCCGGCGACCACGACGACTGCTCCGATTACTTGTGCCAGCTGGAGAGTCTCGTTGAGAAACACCACACCCACGATGCATGCCACGACGGGCATTGCGTAGTAGACGCTTGCCGACGTCACCGCGCCCGTCTTGGACATCAAGTACCAAAACAATACAAAAGCAACCGCGCCGGAAAGAACGCCAAGGAGGACAACAGAAGCGATCGCACCAAACGTAGGGGAAGACTGCACTGTTGTTGCGCCGATAGGTAGCGACAGAGTGGTCAACACGGCTGCAATCGACAGTTGAACCATGCAGAGCTGCATGTTTGATGCCTTTGAGTCGGCCAATCTCCATCGGGCGACAGCAGAACCAAGGCCATAGCAACAAGTTGCGCCAAGTAGCGCCAAGGTTCCAACAAAGTTGATGGCGTTACCAGTGAAGATCTCCCATGCTTCAACCAGCACAAACATTCCGGCAAAGCCAACAATGAGCCCACTCAACTGTTTGCCCGACGGGCGTTCCCGCGGCACCAACAGGGCAACGAAAAGCGCGGTCCACAACGGCACCGATGCATTGAGGAGCCCGGCACTGCTCGAGGTGATGTGCATCTGCGCAACGGCGGTCAGGATGAAACCCGCGGCAGTGGTTGCTGCGATAAATGCGATGCTTTTGAGATCGAGCTGGCGCAAGTTCGGGAATTTGCCCATTGCCAGCAGCAGCACCGCCAATGTCAGTGCACCGAGGAGCAAACGCCCCACCGTGATCTGGCTCGGCGAGAACGCCGTCAACGCAACCTCGATCAAAGCGAAGGATGACCCCCAGATCACTGCTACGCCAAGAAATGCGAAGAGCCACCATGGAATGCGCATCAGGCGGCGGCGTCCTCGGCTACAAGTTCATCAATGGCCGATACCAACTCGCCAACTCCTTCGTCCAGCGGTGAAACTACCGGGCGCCCGATTTCGAAACGCAGCTTGCGGCCGTAGTTCGTAACCTGTTCAGGTGTCATGTCGGTGGTGTTGATAGACACACCGATCACATCG
>JAHEXM010000055.1 GCA_023252115.1 Micrococcales bacterium
GAGCAGTCGGCGCTGAACATGTGACGGGTGGGTTTGCTGCGGTGTATCGGGTGCTCTCTGCGTTTGAAGATGCGGGCAGGGCAAGACGCGGGTACGTCATCGAGGGACTCGGTGCCGCACAGTTTGCATTGCCTGGGGCGGTGGATCGACTCAGGGTGGTGGCTCGCACCACAGACGAAGCAGCGAATTCGAGCTCACCTGCACGGTCGGCCCAACTGCTTGCGGCATGCGATCCAGCGAACCCGTTCGGTGCCGCACTGCCGTGGCCGATGTCATCCAACGAAGTCGGGCACCGCCCAGGTCGTAAGGCTGGCGCAGTCGTTGTATTGGTAGACGGAATGTTGACTATGTATATGGAACGCGGCGGGCGAACCCTCTTGACGTTTTGCTCCGAGGAAGCCTTACTCAGCAGCTCAGCAACAGAGCTGGCTCGCGCGACAGCCGCTGGAAAACTCGGACGCCTCACAATCGAAAGGTGCGACGGCCTGGACATTCGAACGGCGCCGATTGGCGACATCCTGCGGGAGGCCGGATTCAGCATGACCCCGCGCGGACTACGAATCAGCTAAGCAGCTACAACCACCGAAGCTTGCGTGGTCGCTTGTCGTTCTTCAGCTTGTTCGGCTTGTTCGCCGACTGATTTGAGGACGGTGCTCATCGGGACATCGAGTGCCCCACAGATGGCAGCGAGCAGTTCGCTCGACGCTTCTTTCTGTCCACGTTCAACCTCGGACAGGTAACCCAAGGAGACTCGCGCTGCCGATGAAACCTCACGCAGCGTGCGACCTTGATACTGCCGCGTGCGACGCAACTCGTCGCCAATGATGTCGCGCAGAACAATCATGCGGACCCTCCCTTCAGCGGTGACCTCAACCGTACATCGGGTACCTAGCTTTGTGCGCTATCCAATTTGCAATTCACCGGATATCCACAGGTGACAACCGGGCGGGTGGCGGCGGGATTCCCACTTTTGCGATCTATTTTTCAGCTATATCGAGCGTAGATACTCAATCGTTAGCTCCAGAACCGCAAGAACACTGTCTTGTCGGATCTGATCTCTGGTGCCAGTGAGATGCAAGTCACGGCAACTTGATGTGGCGGTAGCACGATCGTGGATTGCGACAAACACCGTGCCCACCGGTTTCCCGCCGGCCGGTTCGGGTCCGGCGACACCGGTAGTCGATATTCCAAAGCGGGCATCCAAAGCCATTCCGACCGCTGCGGCCATGCTGCGCGCAACCTCCGGATCGACCGGTCCGCGATCGGCAAGCAATTCAGCTGACACTCCCAGCACAGCTGATTTCACATCAGTCGCGTAGGCCACCACGCCACCGCGCACATAGTCTGATGCGCCGGGTACGGACGTCAGTTCCGCAACGACCAGACCTCCAGTCAAAGACTCGGCGACTGCAATGTTCTCGCCCAGGCGTTCAAGTTCAAGCAATACGGCGGCAGCCAACGACTCAGGCACTGGGACGAGGGCCTTTCTTGTGAACGCGAATTGCCCGGACCACGTAATCAACGCCCGTGACGACCGTCAATACAACGGCGATGCCCATGATCCAAGCGCGAACAGTTGCCGGTATGCCAGTGAGCGGCAGCAAATACATGAAGATGGCGATTAGTTGAGCAACAGTCTTGGCTTTGCCGCCGCGACTTGCCGGAATGACCGCGTAACGAATAACCCAAAATCGCGCCAGCGTGACGATGATTTCGCGGGCGAGAATGACAATGGTTACCCACCAGGCGAGATCACCAAGCGCACTCAGGATGATCAGAGCGCAGCCGGTCAGCGCCTTGTCGGCAATTGGATCAGCGATCTTTCCGAAATTGGTAACCAGATTGCGCTTGCGTGCGATAGCGCCGTCGAAGAAGTCAGTCACCGCCGCGATAAGGAAAATGACCGCTGCCGTGATCCGGGCCCAATCCTGGTGACCATAGGCAATAAGGAGCCACGCAAACGGAATAACAAGGACAAGCCGAAGCATCGTCAACTCGTTCGGCAAATTCCATAGCGACGACTCGCTCGCCGGGTGACCCAAGGGGTCGGGCTTCACCGCGAGGCGCTTCCGTGGGGGGCTGGCGCTCCCGTCAGGCTGCCCTGCACTCATTCAGTCACCTCAGTGGCTATGAGATCAACACCGTCTGCAGCCTCGACCCTGGCACGAATCACCCCCCCGATGCGCGCGTCGCGATGCAAACTAACCACCGTATCTCCATCTTCGGCGCCCTGATGTGCTGCTCGCCCGCGAGCTATATTGCCGTCTTCCAATTCCTCAACGAGGACGTCAACAATGTCGCCGACACGCTGTTCAGCCCGCAACGCAACGACGTCGTCTACCAAAGCAGTGATGCGTTCGACTCGCCGTCGAATCTCGTCGTGGTCAAGTTTGCCGTCTAGGTTGACCGCCTCGGTGCCGTCTTCGTCTGAGTATCCAAAGACACCAATTGCATCGAGTTCCGCATTGGCAATGAACTCTTCAAGCTCGAACAGATCTTCCTCTGTCTCGCCCGGAAAACCAACGATGACGTTGCTTCGGATGCCAGCATGCGGCGCTACCTCGCGAATGCGCTCAATCAAGTCGAGGAAATCTTCGGTGCCACCGAAGCGCCGCATCCGACGCAACACCGACGTACTTGCGTGCTGGAAGGACATATCAAAGTAGTCAGCTACGCCGTCAGTCTCGGCGATCGCATCAATCAACCCAGGCCGCATCTCGGCTGGCTGCAAGTACGAGACGCGAACTCGCAACCCATCAGCAACACCGGCGATCTCTGGTAGCAATGTCTCGAGCAGTCGCATGTCGCCGAGGTCCTTGCCATAGGAAGTCGAGTTCTCGCTCACGAGTAGCAGTTCACTAACACCGTTTTGCGTGAGCCAACGGGCTTCATCCAGAACGTCAGATGGGCGACGCGAGACGAAGGACCCACGGAAACTCGGGATCGCACAAAAAGTGCAACGCCGGTCGCAGCCAGAGGCCAACTTCAGCGGGGCAATTGGACTGTTGTCGAGCCGAACACGGCCCTCGCCATGTCCAGGCACTTCGCCGATCGAGTCTTGACGATCAATAGGAGTGACCGGCAACAGCAAACGTCGATCGGTTGGTGCATGTGGCACGTGTGGTTCGCCGGCAACGATTGACCGAAGCCTGTCGCTGATGTCGGGATAGTCGTCAAAACCCAGGACGGCGTCAGCCTCGGGAAGCTCGCTTGCCAAGTCTTTGCCGTAACGCTGGGCAAGACAACCAACCGCGACAACAGCCTGCTTCTTGGTCGAGCTTTCTGAATATGCCAATAGTGTGTCGATTGAGTCTTTCTTGGCGGATTCGACGAAACCGCAAGTGTTGACGACAACTGCGTCGGCATCGTCGGCATCGTCGACCAACGTCCATCCGTTGGCGTCCAAGCGTCCGGCCAGTTCTTCGGAATCAACTTCGTTGCGCGCACAGCCAAGCGTGACGAGCGCCACTTTCAGCGGCGCTGGTTCGGTTGACGGCATCCAACAAGCGTATGCCCCGTAATGTGGGCGGATGATTCGGATGGGATTCAGACCAGTAATACCAGTGGTTGGCATCGCCATCGTCGCAGCGTCAATCTTGGCTGGACCAGCTGGCGCTACCCAAGCTGCGCCACTCGGCTCGCCCAATCGCGTCACCTCAATAGGGATGTGCACATCACCCGGATCTGCAAATGGAAACGCTCTGGCTGCGGCGTTGAATGCGCGCATCAGTCAAGCATTGAATGCACCTCGACGAAACAGCGTTGGCTTTTCGCTCACTGATTGGACAACCGGCGTCACCTGCAACTTCCGCTCCCACTGGCACACCGAATCGGCTAGCACCATCAAAGCAACCGTTGTCGCAGCACTCCTGTGGCAACACCAACAATCCGGCAAGCCACTCTCGGCAACCGAGAAGAGTTTGAGTTCGCGAGCAATCCGATTCTCTGACAACGAAGCCGCCACCGCCCTTTTCAACCGAATCGGCAAGACGCCGGGTTTGCGGTCCTTCTTAAGAAGCGTCGGAATGAACGAAACCATCCCTTCGGGCACTGATCAGCTTGGCGGGAACACGTTGATCACTGCATCCGACGAGGTCCGCCTGATGCAGGTCATCAACGCCCAGCCGAGTGTGTTGACTCGCCTATCCCAGACGTTCGAGACCCACCTGCTTCACACCGTCGCAGCGGACCAGCGGTGGGGAGTACCCGCCGGTGCCGGTCGCGATAGCTTCGTTGAGAACAAGAACGGCTGGGGTCCACGCGCCACGCGCGGTTGGCGGATCACCTCGGTCGGCCACATCGTCAATGCGCGCCACACCTACGGAATGTCGGTGATTTCTGACCGAAATCCGAGGATGAACTATGGCGTTACCGTATTGAATCGGGTCTCGCGGGCAGCCAATAGCCTGCTGGGTTAGCCGATTACCGCCAGTAACCGAAACTTCTGCCGAAATTACATAAAGGTTCTTTGGTTGCGGCCGATAACTACTATGTAGTCGTCGGCGTCACCGGAGGTGTGCGATGCACAACGAGGGTCTGACTGAGCGAGCGCGAGATGCGCGAGAGCTCCTTGCTGCACGCTACGAAGTCAATCAGCTACGCAACCACGACGAAGATCTACGAAGCAACGACGTCGAGGTCATGATGCGATTTGCCGAGCGGCTACTGAACGCAAGTAGTCATGCGCTTGAGCTCTCGCGTGACTACCTCGAGCACTATGGGGTGACGGATCTCGGTGGTCTCGAAGCGGACGCCGGACTATCAGAAAAGAACGCGTACCGAACTCGCGCGTGGAATCAACGACTGGCTGGTTAGTCGCCTTCTTCGTCAAGTCCGATCACCGCAGGTACAGATTCACCGCGCAGCTCTGCTAACACACTTGCCAAGTCATCAGGGTTAACCAGGACGTCCCGGGCTTTGGAACCCTCGGATGGTCCGACGATTCCGCGCGACTCCATCAAGTCCATTAGCCGACCTGCCTTGGCGAAACCCACTTTCAGTTTGCGCTGCAACATCGAGGTTGAGCCGAACTGCGTACTAACGACTAATTCAGCTGCCGAAAGCAGCAAGTCGAGGTCATCGCCAATGTCATCCGCAACGATTCGCGGGCCGGCAACCGCAGCGAGCACGTCGTCGCGATAGTCCGGCTCCAATTGTTGCTTGCAATGCTCGACCACTGCACGCACCTCGGCTTCGGAAACAAACGCGCCTTGAACTCGGATTGGTTTGCTCGCACCCATCGGCAAGAACAACCCGTCCCCTTGTCCGATCAGTTTCTCGGCACAAGGTTGATCCAAAATTACGCGACTGTCGGTCAAGCTCGACGTTGCGAACGATAAACGGCTCGGGACATTCGCTTTGATCAATCCGGTCACGACATCGACACTTGGTCGTTGAGTTGCTAGAACCAGGTGGATGCCAGCTGCGCGCGCCAGCTGTGTGATGCGAACGATCGCATCTTCAACATCGCGTGGTGCGACCATCATCAGGTCGGCAAGCTCGTCAACCACGATGAGTAGGTAGGGATAAGGCTCCAGAACACGATCACTATCCGGCGGGAGCTTGACCTTGCCAGCTCGCACAGCGGCGTTGAAATCATCGAGGTGACGGAAACCAAATTCCGAGAGGTCGTTGTAGCGGACCTCCATTTCCTTGACTACCCAACCAAGTGCATCCGCAGCCTTCTTTGGGTTGGTGATGATGGGGGTGATGAGGTGCGGGACTCCGTCATACAAGGTGAGCTCGACGCGCTTTGGGTCAATCAGCACGAGGCGAACTTCGGAAGGAGTTGAACGCATCAGGATCGACGTGATCAGAGCATTGATACAGCTCGACTTGCCAGCCCCTGTTGCGCCGGCCACCAACATGTGCGGCATTTTTGCGAGGTTGGCGCAGAGGAATCCGCCCTCGACATCTTTGCCAAGGCCGACCACCATCGGGTGTTGGTCGGATGCAGCGGCACGACTGCCGAGAACATCGCTGAGGCTGACGAGTTCGCGGTCCGCGTTCGGGATCTCGATGCCGATGGCAGAGCGTCCGGGAATCGGCGACAGGATCCGGATGTCGGAACTCGCAACTGCGTAAGCGATGTTCTTGGTGAGTGCGGTTACCCGTTCGACCTTGACGCCGTCGCCCAGCTCAACTTCGTAACGAGTCACGGTCGGACCCCGGCTAAAGCCGGTGACCCGTGCGTCAACCTCGAACTGGGTGAGCACTTCGGTCAGTTGTTCAACAACGCGGTCGTTTGCTTTGGTCGCCGCTTTTGGTACCGGACCGGCCTTGAGCAAGTTCGCCGCGGGTAACTGATAGGACAGATCACCAGCGAGCGACAGTTGCTCAGCGCGTCGGGGTTCCTGCTTCGGCAGAGCTTCGGTGGAACCCACGATCGGGATGTCAGTTCGCGTTTCGCCGATTGACCCTTCCGCGCTGGCCGCGGCGGTTTTGTCATCGGTGACGACTTTTGCAAAGGGCTCATCGCCGACCAGGGAGATGGCGGCATCCTCTTCTTCAGGCCGCAGTAGACCAAATCGAGTTGCCAAAGCCATCGGGCTGTACTTGCTTGGGCCCGCAGCCGGATCCTTCTTTTTGCGAAGACTGCTAAGACTCAGTCGGCTCGATGAAGTGTTGTCCGCGTTTCTGCCACCCGGACTCTGGTTGGTCGACGCGCCATGCGGCGGTAGGTCCGCATCATCCTCGTCCTCCTCGTCGTCACGCAGCGACCAGAGGTCGCGGACCTTGTCACGCACCATCGAAAACGGAGTCGAGGTTGCAAGCAGGAGACCGAACCCGAGCAGCGCGAGCATGCCCACACCGGTAACGAACGATCCGACTGCGGCGACAACGGGCGCCGTAATAAGCCATCCGACCCAACCGCCTGCTGCACGCATCGCATCGGCACCAGATGACGGGGTTGGGGCGCCGACTATGCAATGCCACAAACCTGCGACCGCTGCAATGGTGATTGCCCAACCGAAGATGACTGAATTGTCGACCCGGCGCGTCGGATGACGAAATGTCGTCCACGCCCACCACAGCAGTCCGAACGGGATGACGTAGATCAGTGCGCCCAGAAATCCAGCAACAAAGAAGGTGACCAGGTCACCTATTGGTCCAGCAAGTCCTAGCCACGCAGTCACCGCAATCAAGAAAGCCGCGACCACCATCAGTAGACCAGTGCCATCGCGACGCTGCGTCTTCGTCAGGTCAGCGCCGGAAAACGCCCGAACCGATCCACCGAGCGTATGAGCGATTGCCATCCAAACTGCGCTGGCACCCAAATACAGTGCCGTAGCAATCTTGCGCATTGCACTGGGCTTCTTGCGCCGTGGTGCCTGCCGGCTTCCGCCAGAGCGTGACGCAGCCTTGTTTCCGGCACTGCGATAGGTCGTGCCTTGGCGCGACCGTGAGCTTGACGAGCGTGAACTCGAACTCCTGGATCGCCCTGAGGTCGGCGTGCGGGTTGCCACGTCGAGAGCGTAACCGTGGGGTGAGACAGAGTTCGACACCCTCGGCGCGTGTCTCAACCCCAACCCGCGAATCCCAAACGCGGACGAAATGACCGTATGCCGTGCCCGGTAAGGGTCATTTCATCCGCGCTTGCGTCCATGCGAGCACGGCGGCAGGCAAACTAGGCAGCTTTGCGGCAAGGTTCGATGGTGCCTCGAATGGACGGGCGCGGAACAAGGAGCTGTTCGATGGATCGAACAATCGCCAAACGAGCAATAGCAGTAGGCAGTGCCTTGGCGGTCGTGAGCCTGATGGCAGCTTGCTCGTCTGGATCGAGCGGAGGGGCCTCGCCGTCGCCGACTGACTCGAACGGATCCCGCTCGGCCGGTACACAATCCGGCGACTTGATTCGAATCTCTAATGGCCTTGGCGTCACGATCACGACAAAAGTCCCAGCCAAATCCATCTCGACCGGCTGGAGCGCAGCGTCCAATCCGGGCCTACCGCAACCGAATGGCTTGCAAAACAACCAGATCACCAGCGGTCAGCAGTACAACGTGTTCTTTGATACTCCGGGTGCGGGCGAAGCGTCAGCCTTCACTTTGCAACTGATCGCGAACGGCAAAGCCGTCGGGTCGGTGAGTCTTGAGTTCCAGAAAAAGTCTGCCGACGAAACCGGCTTTGCCCCGGCCGATGCCGGGCAGGAATGCTCCTGGGGCCAGTCATTCACTTACACCCTGCTCGACGGCAAAACCCAAAAAGCTGATTGGGGCGGGCACTGCCACAACGGCAATACGTACATCGATGTGTTGGACGAAGAACCCAATCCCTGGGCTTGACGCGCTAGCCCTCGACGACGATCGGGACGATCATCGGTCGGCGGCGGTGTTGCTCATTGACCCAGCGACCGACAGTTCGGCGGATGATCTGCTGTAGCTGGTGCTGGTCAGTGACCCCATCCCGCAGCGAATCCTCGATGCGAGCCCGAATCCTTGGGATGACCGGCTCGAAAACGGCGTTGGCCTCGGCGAATCCACGCGCATGAACTTCCGGCCCGGCCAAGATCTTGCCTTCGACAATGTCGACCACCACAAAGATCGAGACAAACCCTT
>JAHEXM010000056.1 GCA_023252115.1 Micrococcales bacterium
GCAGTACAAGCCCCTCTCTCACCGGTCATCTCCGGCGTCAGGGTTGCTGGTCGCAACATAACGTTCATCTGGCACGAAGGGCTTGGGGGAGTTCCATCAAGCTTCAGCTACCGCTCGCAGCGGTTGCGTAACCAGCGGCCTTTCCAGCGGGCTTGGTCAGGATGGACTTCGGTTGGTACCAACGTGACCAGCGTTGTCCTACCGAAACCTGGTCCCGTCGTCGGTTACCGCTTTGAAGTCCAGGCAGTCAATGCGACCGGAGCTTCGGCAACGGCACTGGCAGTCTGGAAACTCATTGACTCAGGTCGGGTGCGAGATTGCCGCAGGGCAAAACCAAATGGCGTGTCTTACACCGGCGACGGCCAGGCCGTAGTCACCTTTGGTCGACCCGCCCGGGCATGCCAAAAATGGCGGCTAGACGGTGGAGTTCAGAACCCAATCGCAGGCGGAGTCATGTCAATCACCACACCAGCGTTGACCCTCGGGCAACCACATAATGTGCGGCTCATTGCTAGTCCAGCGCGCACACAGTTGGTCCTGCGACGCGGGTAAGACGTCGGACTAGATGCCTACTTGCTTGGTTCGGCTGGCTCCGCATTGGGATCGTGTAGGACGCCGCCCTCTGGCTCCAATGAGTCGCGGTGCTCAGTGACCAAATGTCCCTCTTCGTAACCGTGCAGGATGTGCGCTTCGGCTGCCGCGAGTTCTTCGGGCGTGGGCTTGGGAATGTTGTCGTCGTAGAACCACCGCGACAGGTGGGCTGTCCGCCGTGCAGCCTTGAGCTTGCGCTTGGACAGCGCCACCCCATTGGCATCTGTCTCGGCTGGAGCCTCGAGCGGGATGTGATCCGTCTTGGACAGGATGACAGCCTTTTCTTCCTCGGACAACGGAGCATGAACCTCGGTGAACTCGCCATCGGGAAGGCGAATGATGGTCCCCGTTTCCCGACCATGCAACAGCTTGTCGCGATCCTTGCGCTGGAGGCCGAGGCACGCACGCTTCGTTGCAACGAAAGCAAGCGGGGGCACGATGAAGATTGCGAATCGCAGAGTCCAGGTGATCTGGTTGATCGACAGATCGAAGAACTTGGCGATGATGTCGTTGCCGCCACCAATCCACAGCAGGATGTAGAACGTCAGCGACATGACACCGAGTCCGGTGCGAACTGGCGCATTTCGTGGTCGATCGAGCAGGTCGTGGTCCTGGTCTTTGTAGCCACGAGTGACCTTGGCCTCGATCATTGGATAGATAGCCATCGCGGTAAGGACCAGACCCATTACGAGCCCACCGGGTATGAAGACGTTCCAACTGATCGTGTGACCCCAAGCGGTCGTTTCCCAGTTGGGCATTATTCGAAGCGCACCTTCAAGCCAGCCCATATACCAGTCAGGCTGGGAACCAGCCGTGATCTGGTCGGGGGTGTATGGCCCGTAAGCCCAAATCGGGTTGATCGTCACGAAACCAGCCATCAGGACCGTGATGCCGAAGACGACGAAGAAGAATCCACCAGCTTTTGCCGCATACACCGGCAGAACCGGGTAGCCCACGACGTTGTCGTTGGTGCGGCCTTTGCCTGGGTACTGGGTGTGCTTTTGGTACCAGACGATCATTAAGTGCGCGGTGATGAGCAGCAGGATGATGCCGGGAAGAAGCAAGATGTGGACGCCGTAAAGCCGCGAAATAAAGATGTCCCCGGGGAATTCGCCGCCGAAGACGAAGAACTGGATGTAGGTACCCACGACCGGTACCGACAGCATGATTCCTTCGGCAATGCGCAACCCGGTGCCAGACAGCAAGTCATCAGGCAGTGAATAGCCCGCGAAACCCTCAACAAAACCCATCGTGAGTAGGCCAACACCAATCGACCAGTTGATCTCACGCGGTTTGCGGAATGCGCCGGTGAAGAAGACGCGCATGACGTGGATCGACATTGAAGCCACAAACAACATGGCTGCCCAGTGATGGATCTGGCGCAGCAGTAGGCCGCCCCGGATGTCGAAAGAGATGTCAAGCGTGGAGGCGTAGGCCTCCGACATGCTCAGGCCCTTGAGTGGTGCGTACGAGCCGTTGTAGACGACCTCAGTCATTGAGGGCTTAAAGAACAGGCTCAGGTAGATCCCCGAAAGCAGCAGGATGATGAAGCTGTACAGCGCCACCTCGCCGAGCATGAACGTCCAGTGATCCGGAAACACTTTGCGTAGGTTGCGCTTGACGTAGTTGGCAAGCGTCAGCCGCTCATCCAACGCCTCGAGCATCGGGCCTGCTTTATCGACTACGGCGCTCATGCGCGCTCCCAGAAGCTAGGTCCGACAGGTTGGTCAAACGCAGTTTGGGCGACGATGAATCCCTCAGCATCTACCGTGATTGGCAGCTGTGGGAGGCGACGTGCGGCCGGACCGAAGACCACGTTTGCTGAATCAGCCAAGTCAAAAGTGGACTGGTGACATGGACACAGCAGGTGGTGGGTCCGCTGCTCGTATAGAGCAATCGGGCAACCAACATGTGTGCAGATTTTTGAGAAGCACATGATGCCCTGGTAGTCCCAGGGCTGACTGCTCGTTCCGCCTTGCTGGGACTTGATGTCTTCGGGGGCCAACCGAACCAAGATGACGACGTCTTTCGCGCGGGCGTTGAGAGTGCCTTGTTCTTCTTGAACAGCCGGCAGTACTGACGGCATGCCCGAGACGATTCCGCCGACTGGAATGTCGGACGGTCGGACAGGTGCCTCTGTCGGGTCCAAGACCACGCGCATCCCTGGCCTCCACAAAGTGGTGTAAAGGCTGTCGGAGGGCAGCGGGCCGAGGTCGCGAAGGATGACAATCAGCGGGATTGGGAACAGCGACATTGCCATCAGCAATGAGCGGCGCACGATCTTGCGCTGGGCGAATCCGGACTCATCTGCGCCTGCCCAGAACTGCTCGAGGGCTTCTTCGCGGGCCTCGGGGGGTGATGCCAGCGGGTGACGCATCTGAGTAACTTCGCCACCAAACATGAGCTTCTTGGCCCACTGGATAGCGCCGACGCCGATGAAGAAGGCAGCCAGACCAAAGGTCAGTCCCAGAGCCAGGTTGCTCGCGCTCCAGGCCCCGAAGAACGGGATCGGGAGGTAGGCGTCAATAGGGATCTGCACGTAGCAAATGCAGAAGGCCACTGTTGCCAGCGCTGAGAGGCCAAAGCAAGTGGCAACCTGGTGCTCGGCGCGTTTGGCTGCTTTGGGGTCGACGTCTGTACGTCGCGCGCCATGCGGAGGCAGGTCCGGGTTCGCCACAAAGGGGGGCTTGACGACCTGGGTGCTTGAGCCAGTCTCGCCAGCTATTGCATTGTCGGTGTCGCTCATCGAACCTTCGCCCCAATCCATACAGCTGCCGCGATCAAGGCCAACAGCCCACCGATCCAGACGAACAGACCTTCAGAGACCGGCCCGACGCTTCCGAGAGACCAACCACCAGGGTTGGGCTCGGTGCGGATGTTTTCAATGAACTTGATGACTGCTTGCTTGTCCGAAGGAGTCAGCGTTTGGTCACTAAAGACCGGCATGTTTTCGGGTCCGGTCAGCATGGCCTCATAAATCTCCTGCGGTGAAGCACTCATCAGGTTCGGGGCGTATGCGCCCTGTGAGAGCGCGCCACCGGCGCCAGCGAAGTTGTGGCACTGGGTGCAGTTCGTACGGAAGATCTGCCCACCCAGCGCCAAATCAGCTCCGGCGTAGTCAAGGTCTTTCGCTGTGGGGATCTGTGGCCCGGGTGACAGCGAGGCCACGAAGGCCGCTAAGGCTGCAATCTGCGTGTCGTTGTACTGGATCTTCTTTTCCGGCGCCTGCACACCCGGCACTGCCAGTGGCATGCGGCCGGTCGAGAGCTGGAAGTCGGCAGCCGCTGAGCCAACACCAATCAAGGTCGGCGCATTCTGCGTACCTTGAGCGCCAAGCCCATGGCAGCTCGAGCAGCCTTCTTGGAACAGCTTGTGGCCAGCAGTTACCTGTGCCTGGGTCGCAGCAGTGTCGGTTGCAGCGTCAGCCGTCGTGGCCTGACCTACTGCGGCATAAACAACACCGAGCATTGCCAGGACAATCAGCAGCATCACGATTGGTGCTGCCGGGTGTCTGCGGCTTCTTGCGAGGGTCTTCACCGGGGGGCCCCGATCTGTCGTCCGGTCACGTGTGAACCAGGGGAGTAAGGATCACTTCAGGATGTAGATCGTTGCGAACAGGGCAATCCAGACAATGTCAACGAAGTGCCAGTAGTACGAGACCACAATTGCCGACGTTGCCTGTTCGTGGGTAAAACGCTTTGTTGCATAGGTGCGAGCAAGCACGAAGAGGAAGGCAATGAGCCCGCCGGTTACGTGCATGCCGTGGAAACCAGTAGTGAGGTAGAAGACGGAGCCATACGGAGAGGACGAGATCGTGAGTCCATCGCTGATCAATCCCAGGTATTCCTTGACCTGACCGCCGATGAAGATCGAGCCCATGATGAACGTGATGATGAACCACATCCGGAGCTTGACTCGGTCCCCGCGCTCCGCGGCAAAAACACCGAGCTGGCAGGTCACCGAGCTGAGCACCAAAATCGTGGTGGTACATGCCGCAAAAGGCACGTCGAGCAGTGCTGACTGCTCTTTCCAGATCTCGGGGTTGACCGACCTCAACGTGAAATACATCGCGAATAGGGCCGCGAAGAACATGAGCTCAGAGGCGAGCCAAATGATCGTTCCGACAGCGACCATGTTGGGTCGATTGATGGGCGCGCGGGCGCGCGTGTTGTCTATTGCTGTTGCGGTCGCCACGGCGCGCATACTGCCAGGTATCGGCGCCTAATACAGCCTGACCCCCCGTATCTTGCAAACGTGTCGCAATCCACATACAAAACGGGCAATCCCACCGGCGATTCGCTAGGGGCTTTGGCGCCGGAATTGTCGACCCGATCCGGGGCAGTGGCGAGAGTCGACAAAGTGCCAGTCATCCGCAGTAGCATCGGCATAACGGCGTTTCGCTTCAGACTTGCCTCGTTCCGAATCGTTGAAAGTGCTCCATCCGACTAGCAAGCTGCCTGGGAGATAGTGATGGGAAGTTCGTCTCGGACCGACAAGTCACTCACCGTGTTGGTTTACAGCAACGACGCGAATACTCGGGCGTCCGTTCTGGCCGCAATGGGTCCCAGGGTTGCACCGGAACTGCCCCGCATTGAATACATAGAGTGCGCAACGGAACCCGTGGTCATCCGGAATATGGACAAGGGCGGCATTGACCTCGCGATTTTGGACGGCGAAGCTGCGCCCGCCGGCGGACTCGGGATCGCCCGGCAACTCAAAGACGAGATCTACCAGTGCCCGCCCATTCTGGCTTTGATCGGCCGGCCGCAAGATGCGTGGCTCGCAACCTGGTCACGGGCCGACGGAGTGGTGTCGCATCCGCTTGACCCCATGCAGGTCGCTGATGCGGCTGCCAGCCTCCTCCGCCAACGCCTTGCATCTGGACTTAGTACCGTTTCTGCATGACGACTCACATCTGGCCGGATCTGTTGGGCCAGCTTCTGGCTGGCAGTGACCTCACGAGTGCCGAGACCTCGTGGGCGATGGGCCAAATCATGGATGGTCAAACAACCGGAGCTCAATTTGGTGCCTTCGTTGCTGCGCTGCGAGCTAAAGGCGAGACCGCCACTGAGGTCGAGGGATTCGTCGAGCAAATGCTCAAGCACACGATCCTGGTCGACGTTGACGGCCCGATTTTGGATGTGGTCGGTACTGGTGGCGACCTGGCCCACACCGTAAACATCTCGAGTATGAGCGCGATGGTGGCAGCGGCAGCTGGCGCACGAGTGGTCAAGCATGGAAACCGCGCGGCAAGTTCACAGTGCGGTTCGGCTGACTTGTTGGCAGAGCTGGGCGTGGTCATCGATTTGCCGGGTGAGCGGGTTTCCGATTGCGTTGACGAAATTGGTATCGGGTTCTGCTTTGCACCGGTCTTCCATCCATCGCTGCGACATGCCGGACCGCATCGGAAGGAGATCGGCGTCCCAACGGTCTTTAACATCCTTGGGCCGCTGGCAAATCCTGCGCGCCCTGACGCGATGTTGGTCGGGTCGGCGAACCTGCCATTGGCGCCAGTCATGGCTCAGGTACTTGCCGATCAAGGGACCAGCTCTTTGGTTGTCCGTGGTCTCGATGGCCTAGACGAAGTAACCGTCTTTGATAACACTCAAGTGTGGGACGTAACAGGCGATCGCGCGTCAGCAGCGGACGACGAGATCGACATCAGCGCTCTTGGGATTGCGCCTGCACTACCTGAAGCACTGCGCGGCGGCGATGCTAAAGAAAATGCCCGCATCACACGTGCGGTTTTTGGTGGCGAAACCGACGGCCCACTTCTGGCCGTGCGCGATGCCGTTGCGATCAATGCAGCCGCGGCATTGGTTGCCTGGGACTCGATCGGTTTATCGGCATCAACGAGCGACATCACTTCGCGAATCGCAGCGACTTTGCCGCGTGCTCATGATGCGATCGAATCTGGAACGGCGCAGGCTTTGTTGGACCGTTGGATTGAGGTCTCCGGGCAACTGGCAGGATGACGTTCGTGGTCACCTTGCCTACTGCCGATACCCGTTGGCGTTGCTCTCGATGCGGCAATCTGACGCGATTCGATGTTCAACGCACCACCCGAGTCCGTGAGTACTGGCACGCCGACCTGGCGGGTGAACCAAGCGTCGAGGAGTCAACAGTTCTTGCCGAAGAGATCGAATCCGTCCAATGCCGTTGGTGTGGTGCCACCGATTCCATCGAGTTGGTTCCGCGAGTGCTTGACTCGGATGACGCCAAGGACAGCGCCGCAACATGACGCAAGCTCCGCTTCAGGGCATTCGTGTGTTGGACATGACGCGGTTGCTGCCCGGCAACTTCGCTGCGTTGATGTTGATGGGTATGGGTGCCGAGGTCATCAAGGTCGAGGAGCCGGGTAGTGGTGACGGCACTCGTTACACGATCCCGGCGCACGCATCCGGTGAATCGGGCGCACACCTTGTTCTCAATCGGGGTAAGTCCTCGTTTGCTGTTGACCTGAAGTCCGAAGCGGGACGCGCGAGTTTCTTGAAGCTGGTCGCGACGGCAGACGTCATCGTTGATTCATTCCGTCCTGGTGTTTTTGACCGACTGAACCTTGGTACAGACGTTCTGCAAGCTGCCCGACCCAACCTTGTTCACGTCTCGCTCACTGCATTCGGTGATGACGGTCCGTACTCGCAGTTGCCAGCCCATGACTTGAACTCGGTGGGGTATGCGGGTCTGCTGTCGCTGTCGGTTGATGCGACTGGCAGTCCGGTGATGCCCGCAGTGCAGATGGCGGACATGGCATCGGCGTTCCATACTGCACTTGCGGTCCTGGCGGGCCTTCGTGTCGCCGAACGCGACAACGACGGCTTCGAAGCGAATGTCGCCATGAGTGATGCCGCAGCGTCGATGTTGACTCTTGCATCTGGGCATTACGCGGTTACTCGTGAGGCCGTGCCAGCACCATGGATCTTGACTGGCATGTTCGCCTGCTACGGGTTGTACCGATGCGCCGACGACAAATGGCTCACCGTTGGGGGACTGGAAGCGAAGTTCTGGTTGCGCATGTTGGAGCTCATGAGTCTCGGCGAGCTCGGCGAGCTTCAATACGACATTGATCGGCAGCGAGAAGTTCGTTCCCGGCTTGAAGCCGAGTTCGCGAAGCGTCCGCGCAGTGAATGGCTTGAACTGCTCGCTTTTGAAGACACCTGTGTGGGGCCCGTCAATGACGTGGCTGAAGCGATGAGCGACCCGAATCTCGTCGATCGAGGCATCGTCGTTGACGCTCAATGGAGCGATGGTTCAACTGCGCCCGTGGTGGCCGCAATTCCGTGGTTGCCCGAGGTCGGTCGCGCTACCGGACTTCGCGCGCCAGCCCTTGGTGAGCAAGCCGGCGACGATGTGAAGTAGTTACTTCTTCTTGCTTGGTGCGGGCGTCAAGGGGATGGCGCCGCACGCGGAGTACGTCGGTGAATTCGGTACGTCCTGCGGCACCAGCGGAACGTCGGGGTCTGGTCCCGCTTTGACTGCAGCCGGCACCCAGCCATCTGGAATTGGCAAGCCCTTGTTGGTCGAGTTCATCATGAATGCGAGCGCCACGCCCGTCGTGCTAGTGCCATTGATCTTATAGTCGGTGTCGAAGGCCGAGTTCATGATGGCGATCTGGTCGGCATCATTGGCACCCAACTGGATGCCGAGCTCGCGGTTGTCATTGAGTGACGGATCGCTGAAGTTCGACGAACCAACGTACGCGCTGGGGGCGCCGCCATTAGCGGGTTGGATCGAGACCATTTTTGCGTGGATGTAGAGGGCGCCAGGGACGCTGTCCGGGGCCATCACATTGATGGTGGCCCCAGCTGTCGCCAGTGCGGTCAGGTTCGCCATTTTCTTGCCTTTGGTGTCATATGTTTCGATGACCTGAACGTTGGCGCCCTTGGCTATTGCGTTTAGTTCCGCTTTCTGGATGTCGTCCGAGGCCTGTTCTTCGTTGTAAACGCGC